>NZ_JNKD01000010.1:0-63936 GCF_000701925.1 Ruminobacter sp. RM87
TCAGTGTATCATAACCGAAAAGACAATCTCACCGTCCGGACATAATGCTGCAGATTATAATATCTATCTCCCTCATTCTCAAACATAATACTGATTCCGCACAGTTACGCTTTTTGGATAATAATGAAAATATGACGGTTACGCTCAGTATGTACCGCCTTTGCACAGTGCCCGGCCGAGATTTAAATAAATACATCAAAAAACATGACAATCCGGCATGCTTTTGATATAATCCGCACAGTTTATTGTCCAAACCTAGTTTGATTGCAATACGCATGAAATCCTAAATTCCGGGAAGTGTCTCTTTGTGCCGTAAAGCTATCCATAAACAGGGACAAACCACATTACAGTCTGTGACATAACCGGCTAATTATGTCTAAGCGTAATAGAGACTTTTATCTGTTGTTTTTTCAGACAAAGACAATTATAATTGCGTGCATCTGAAAACCAATCAGAATTGAATGGTTTGTGTGTTTAAAGATTAACACTGATAAATTGAACGATAAACCTTAAAAGTATTGTTAAGTTTATCTTTATATTGAAGAATTTTTAGGAGTTTACTTTGGCAAATATCAAGTCTGCTAAGAAGCGTGTAATTGTTTCAGAAAGAAATCGTGTTCAGAATGTTGCTCAGCGTTCAGCTATGCGTACTGCAGTAAAGAAGGTTGTAGCTTTAATTGCTGCTGGTAAGAAGGATGAAGCAAAAGAAGCATTCAACAATGCTCAGGTTCTTCTTGACCGTGCTGCTAGCAATGGTTTAATCCACAAGAACAAGGCTGCTCGTCATAAGTCTCGTTTAAGTGCTCAGATCAAGGCTATCGCTTAATATCTGAAGTATCCTACTGATACAAACATTACGTAAAACCGGCACATTCCATGTGTCGGTTTTATTTTTTTAAATTTATTGAACTTTTTTTAAACTACTCTCTCTAACATAATAGAGCTGAGAGGCTCTCCTTCATAATAATATCTTTCTTAACTCGCTTTAACCTTAATTCTAAAGCGAGTTTTTTCATTTTATCCGGAAAAGTTCTTATAAAATAAGAATAGCTGCCGATAATTCACAGGTAAAACAGACTGTTTAGGTGATATCTGGAGACGGACCCAAATTATCCTCCAAATATAAACAGGTTAATCACAGGTTTATCTACAATGAATTTTTATCGAATTTTAGACTTCTATAACAATTTTCACTGCATTAAACAGAGATTTCATAGAACAACTGAACATATTTAGTTTATACTAACCTAAAATTTTAGATAAATTGTGGAACTTTTTACTTAAGCCATCGTCTAAAATTATACCTGCGAAACGAAGATATAATGTTTATCATTTTCTTTGTTTTTCATTCCGTGTTTTCGGTCATCAAATAAAGCGTATTGATGACCGTTTTTTTTGCCTTACATTTCCTTATCCATAAATTCAACGGTCAGCGTGACTTTACGATATTCTTTATTATTTTCATGAGCACTTTCATCTGCTGTTTTAAAAACTCCGAACACGGCCAGAGGATTGTTCATTGAATCAAAAACTACCGGATGAAGGCATCTCACACCAAGAGGGACGCCGTACTCTTTCCACAACTGCTTTAATATCTGACTGTGATTTCGGCTCTCCGGCTTCAGCCTTAAAGAAGATTTAGGATTAAAACAGAGTCTTAATTCTTTCTCTGCCACATGCATGTAAAACTGTTCTTTTAAGACGGAGCCAACGGAATGAAAGGCCATGTTACCCGAAGCTGCAGTCTGTACTTCATCTGTTTCCGGCTGCAGGCTTATACGGAAATGTCCCAGACAGACAGATTTTCCTGACTCAACTATAATCTCACCGGCTTCACTCAGTTCAGAAGTATCAGGACTTACCACAAGATACCCGCGATAAAGTCCGACAGTCATATTATCAATCATCAGTCTGGCTTTAGCATCATTACTTGTTCTGAACTTCATTATTTCAGCAAGCTGTTTTCTGGATACGCTTAAATTATGATAATGACGCAGAAAAAAACGGATAAACGCACTCTGGTATTTCTCAGACAAATCACCTGTTATATCTGCAAGGGAACCGAGGTTTAGTGTAATCCCGGAATAAAGAGATTTTTCCACATAAGCAGACACCTTTTCATTAAGCAGGTCATCCAGCAGCATAAGATCATCGCAGAGATTTTCCGAAACTCTTCTGGCCCCCGTCAGAATCTGAGGAAATCTCTTCTTAAGAACGGGAACAACCTCATGCCTGAGATAATTTCTGTCATATTTGATACTGGAGTTTGTAGGATCAGTGACGTAATCAAGCCCCCTTCCGTGACAGAATTCCTCAACTTCACTGCGGCTGACAGCAAGCATTGGTCTCGCGAGCATACCTGAAGCAAACGGCTGAGAAGACGGAATTGCGCTCATTCCGGGCAGGCCGCACCCCCTGTTAAGAGCCATAATCATGGTTTCCAGCAGATCATCTGCATGATGAGCGGTAAACAGTACGCAGTTATCCGCGGAAATGTATTTTGCCAGTGCCCTGTATCTCGCTGCTCTGGCATTTGCCTCTATGGAACCGGTTTTTTCCACGGTAACATGCTCAACATGAAATTCCACGCCCAGACCGGCACATTCCTTTTGACAGAAAACAGCCCAGTCATCAGCAACTTTCTGTAAATGATGATGAACATATACAGCCATAATGCCTGACGACAGATGTCTGTTAAGCGAAGCAAGTTCGAGAAGCATTCTGGAATCCGCCCCGCCGCTCAGAGCTATAACCCAGTTTAAATTTCTGTAAGGAGTAAAATCAATCTTTTCAGCTATTGAACAGGTTACATCCTTCTTATCTTCCGTCATAAAGGCCGCCTCTACCTTATCAGTTATACAGTTCTTATGCAGATAATAATAAAAAAACCTTAATGTTGTCATTAAGGTTTCTTATATCTTTTACAAAGACATCTTACAGCAATGCCTTTCCATGTCTTTTAGCAGTAACCGAACGCCATAAGCTTCTTATAACGATTTTCAAGAAGCTGATCTTCAGACTGCATCTTTAACTGATTGAGATCCATCAGAAGTCTGAGCTTGAGATTTTCAGACATGGTCTTGTAATCTCTGTGAGCTCCGCCTAAAGGTTCCTCAATAATATTGTCAATCAGGTTAAGTTCCTTTAATGCGGTAGCGGTAATGTTCATTGCTTCAGCGGCTGTTGAAGCCTTGTCGGCACTCTTCCAGAGAATTGAAGCGCAGCCTTCAGGTGAAATTACGGAATAGGTTGAATACTGAAGCATATTCACGCGATCACCGACACCGATAGCCAGTGCACCGCCTGAGCCGCCTTCACCGATTACTGTACAGATAATAGGTACACGAAGAGAACTCATTACCTTAAGATTTCTGGCAATGGCTTCAGCCTGACCGCGTTCTTCAGCACCAACTCCCGGATATGCACCCGGTGTGTCAATAAAGGTGATGATAGGCAGCTTGAATCTTTCAGCAGTCTGCATTAAACGCAGAGCCTTGCGATAACCTTCAGGTCTTGGCATGCCGAAATTTCTTAAAGTACGCTGCTGAACATCTCTACCCTTCTGATGACCGATAACCATTACTGATTCACCGTCAAGGCGAGCAATGCCACCGACAATGGCATTATCATCAGCATAGGCACGATCACCGTGAAATTCTTCAAAATCAGTAAAGATGTTTTCAATATAATCAAGGGTATATGGTCTTAAGGGATGACGTGAAAGCTGGGAAATCTGCCATGCACCGAGATTTGAAAAAATCTTGGTGGTCAATTCTTCCTGCTTCTTTTTCATAGATTCAATCTGATCACTAAAATCAAGACTATCGCCGATATTGGTACTGACTTTCTTAAGCTCTTCAATATGAGCCAGGATCTCAGCAATAGGCTGTTCAAAATCAAGATAATCCATATTCATAATAAGTAACACCTCATTCCTGACGAGAATTTAAGATTTTGTTCAGAAAAAACCGGCTGTACCGCCATCCCGCATATTCTGAACAACATCTGCATCCGTTATGTCTGACATAACAGATTAAGAATACAACATTACACAGCAAAACAATCTGACCTGTCAGTCATTTTTAGTACGGTCCGCATAAAAGCTTTCCAGCCATGCACGACAGGTTCCTATTACCATAACACACAACACCTGTGCCGCAGGCAAAATAAACACTGTGTTATTTAATGATTCTGAAGTTCGGGACTGAAAATCTTTTATCCACTTCTTGTTTCAAAAAAGTATACCAAACTTCCAGCAACCTTTCGATGAACCGCCCGTAACAACATATGTCACAAGCTTCCTGTTTCAGCTGCCGATGAGCAGGCTTCCCCGCGTCTTGCATGATGTAACAGGCTTTTATTCACGGAATTTCCGTAAACAGGCTCGGATAGTCCTTTTCCTACCTTTTGTTTTGTTGTCAATCCTTCCCCGAAGTCACAAAACCGGGGAGCTCCTAGAACAACATCTTTAAAGTTTTAGTATTTTAAACCAAATATCCCTTAATTTCGACAAATTAATACCACAATGCAATCAAACTCAAACAAACACTGTAAGCGGGTAACAGGTTATCCGCCCCGACAGGCTAATCGTAAATAATTTCCACTCTGTTTTTCACATAATATTCCAGTGAATCTATGATGGAATCACTCGGTATTACATAGTACTGAGTAGGAATAATCATAAATGAACGATCATTGTCTATTGCAAGCTCTAGTCTGGTATTTCCTCCCTGCCCCTCTGCTATCTCCCTAATCCTGCCGGCAATCTTCTGATCCTTAAGCTGTTCAGTATCCATATATACCCTGAGAGACTTTGCGGATCTCTGACGTGCAGTGGTGATATTTTCCACCTTGTCGATGAATATTTTCTTCATGTTCTCTCGATCATCATAACCGATCTTTCCGGTAACAATAACCAGGGTGTTCAGTTCCAGCTTGTCCTCAAAACGGGCAATCTGATCACGCCACAGGGTAAATACCATTCTGCCGGTGTTATCCATGATAACTCCGCTCATCAGGTGATCTCCTTTCGAAGTAACACTGCGCTTAACCTCTATCAGAATGCCTGCAACAGTTGCGGTAGGTCTGTCGGATGCATAACCGCCATATGAAGGAACAAGCGTTCCGATCTTGCTGACCTGCAGATAATCAATCTCATCAAGGTAACGGGACAGCGGATCGATAGTCAGATAGAGTCCGAGATACTCCACCTCACCCTGCAGAAGTTCCTTATCGGAAAAAGGCTTGGTAAACTGATAATCAGGATCCTTGAATTCATCTGCCACGTCAGCGAACATGTCAATGTACCCGCCCTGTTTTTCCTTGGAAGTAGAGTTACACAGATTCAATGCAAGATCCACGGTCTTAAGCAGAGTACTTCTGTCCTTTGGACTCTTGTTGGGACCTATCTTATCCAAAGCCCCGGCTTTAATAAGAGCCTCCAGCACTCGTTTGGAAAGATTACGGTTATCAACACGCCTGCACAGATCAAACAGACTTACAAACGGACCGTTTGAACGCTCCTTCATAATAGCCTCAACCGGAAAATCTCCAACCCCCTTTACCGCACTCAGACTGAATACTATATGACCTTCATCATTCACTATGAAAGAAGTCTGACCTTCATTGATATCGGGAGGATCCACCTTGATTTTCAGGCGACGGCATTCATTGACAAAAACTTCAATTTTTTCCGCATTGGTCTTTTCTGAAGACATCATTGCAGCCATGAATTCAGCAGGGTAATGCGCCTTAAGCCAGAGAGTCTGAAGAGTAACCAGAGCATAAGCTGCAGAGTGGGATTTATTAAATCCGTACATCGCGAACTTTTCCACCTGATCGAATATCTTCATTGCCTTGTCTACAGATATTATGCCCTTCTTCTGCACACCTTCAGAATAGGTTATACGGTGCTTGGCCATAACTTCAGGCTGCTTCTTACCCATGGCTCTTCGAAGAATATCCGCACCGCCCAGAGAATATCCGGCCAGCACCTGAGCGATCTGCATAACCTGTTCCTGATACACGATAATACCGTACGTAGGTCCCAGAACCGGCTTCAGATCTTCATGCTGGAAATCAGGATGAGGATAAGCTATAGGTTCATTGCCTCTCTTACGGTCAACGAAGTTATCCACCATACCGCTGCCCAGCGGACCTGGACGATACAATGCAACAAGAGCAATCATATCTTCAAAACAGTCAGGCTGCATTTTCTTTATCAGTTCCCGCATACCGTTGGATTCAAGCTGGAACACCGCTGTTGTCTCAGCAGAACGCAGAAGTTCAAAAGAAAGCTCATCCTTGAGGTCTATGCGGTTAATGTTTACCGGAGGCTGATTGTTTTTAGCAAGTCGCGCATTAATCATATCAACAGCCCAGTGAATAACCGTCAGGGTACGCAGACCGAGGAAGTCGAACTTAACCAGACCTGCTTCTTCAACGTCATGCTTATCGAACTGGGTTTTAAAGTCACCGCCTTCCTCATCACACATCAGAGGGGCAAAGTCGGTAATAACGGTAGGAGATATTACCACACCGCCGGCATGCTTACCGTGGGAAGTGGTTATACCTTCAAGTTTCAGAGCTATGTCAATAATGTAATGATATTCCTCATCATTTTCATACTTATCAACAAATTCCTGAATACGGTATTCCTCTTTTTTCGGATCCAGCCCCAGTGTTGCCTTCAGAGTTACGTCAGGCTTGGACAGAATGAGTTTAGACAGATTGTCCCCGAAACTGTAGCTCTTCCCCAGAACTCTGCATACACTCTTGACGGAAGCCTTGGCAGCCAGAGTACCGAAGGTAATAATCTGGGATACGGAAGTTCTGCCGTATTTTGAAGCCACATACTTGATTACTTCACCTCGGTTATCCATACAGAAGTCAACGTCGAAGTCAGGCATGGATACACGTTCAGGATTAAGAAATCTTTCGAAGAGCAAATCGTAAGGAAGAGGGTCAAAATCCGTAATCTTTATGGCATAGGCAACCAGTGAACCGGCACCGGAACCACGTCCAGGGCCTACAGGAATATTATTCTTTTTGGACCACTGAATAAAGTCCATCACTATGAGGAAGTAACCAGGGAAGTCCATCTTTATAATTACGTCAAGTTCGATTTCAAGACGTTCAAGATATCTCGGCCTGTTCTTGTTCCTTTCCTCCTCATCAGGGAAAATAACAGCCAGTCGTTCTTCAAGGCCTTCATAAGCTTCTTTGCGAAGATATTCCGCGTCAGTGAGATCACCTGTAGGGAATTTAGGCAGGTAATTGGTACCAAGAGATAATTCCACATTACAGCGTCTGGCTATCTGCCATGTATTCTCTATAGCTTCGGGAATATCACTGAAAAGTTCTATCATTTCCTCTGGGGAGCGCATGTACATCTGATCTGTGTACGGATGAACCCACTTTTCATCATGAATGGTAACCTTGTCCTGAATGGCCACTCTTACACGATGTATTTCAAAGTCCTCTTTTTTGGCAAACATCACCGGATTCGTTGCCACGACCGGTATATTTTCTTCCACGGATTTTTTAAGAGCCAGGGCAATATATTCTTCTTCCTGAGGTCTGCCGCAACGGGAAATTTCAAAATAAAGTCTGTTCGGATAACATTCCCGATAATATTTAAGTCTCTGCTCAAACAGATCCTGTCTTCCTGAAAGCAGGAATTTTGCCAGATCTCCGTTCAGCCCTCCGGTCAGCATGATTACACCGTCACTGTAATCCTTTAACCAGCTCAGATTTACTCTGAACACATGATCCAGAGCCCCCTGCTGATAACCGTATGACTGCAGATCTACGATATTTCTGTATCCAGTAAGGTTTATTGCATAAAGCTTGATTCTGAAAAAGGTATGCTCAGCCGCGTTTTTCTTGGTATCGTCATATACGTTAAGCTCAATACCGAATATCGGTTTTACCCCCTGCCCCATGCCGCATTCATAGAGTTTTACGGCATTGCACTGATTCATGAAATCAGTTATCGATACGGCTTCCATCCCCAGAGACTTTGCATTGCTGACGACCTTCTTCACATCCATTAAGCCGTCACACATTGAATAGTCTGTATGCACGTATAAGTGAACAAATTTGTTATCTGACATTTTTAGTCCTCAATAACCTGGCGACCGAAACACAGATATTGAAACGTTGCTGTTTTCGGGCTTTTATCGGATCATGTTTCATCAACAGTCCGCTCAAATTCCATTGCTGCTAATCAAAAAATACAAGCGTGAACAAAGATTTTACCCTAATTAAGATAAAAACAATACCTGTTATTTTTATCTTATGATCTTGATAGTATTTCTTTAACCGGCTTGTACGTTGTTCTGTAAAGTCCGTCTATTATCCCGAATTCATTTATGGCATTAAGATGCTGAGCCGTCGGATAGCCTTTATGTGAGGCAAAACCATATTCCGGATAGAGTTTATCAAGTTCATCAAGTTCACGATCACGTGTAACCTTGGCAATTATGGATGCGGCACTTATTTCCTTAACCAGCATATCCCCCTTGACCACAGCCTTGGCAGGCATCATCAGATGTTTTGGTATCTTATTACCGTCAACAAGAACCATATCAGGTACTATCTTTAAAGCCTCTACAGCTCTTTCCATTGCCAGCATTGAAGCCCACAGTATATTAAATTCATCTATTTCCGCCGGTGTAGCTATTCCCACTCCAACAGCCAGGGCCTTTTCCATAATCACGTCAAATAAGGCATCTCTCTTTTTCTCGGACAGCTTCTTGGAATCAGCAAGCCCTTCTATCGGATTGTCCGGATCAAGTATTACGGCACCGGCCACAACATTGCCGACCAGAGGCCCCCTGCCGGCCTCATCAGTACCGGCATATATAATATTTTCACCTGACAGAGGATAAACAAAAGGAGTCAGTTCCACTTTTGACATGACGATTCACCAAGCATATATAATTAACAGAATATCTGTCCATTATAAAAAATTTCAGACATTGAGGGCAAAAAAAGATTTTCACAGCCATGTGGATAACATCTACGGCAGAAATAAAACATCAGCCTGATTATTTCCGTACTGTTCACATGCTGTTTTTAATCACATATTATCGGTACTGTACCTACAGGTATTTTTACGACAACTGCCGGAAAACATTCCTGTATCTCATTATTGACAGAGAAAAACCGATCTGCGCTTTCCGATAGAAAATAAAGATATAAAAACTGATTATGCCTGCTTATTATCAGACAATGACACTTTCCTGTCGGAGATAACCTTTAATACGGCATCAGCGGCTATGGAATCAGAATCCATGCAGAGAAGCTTGTGAAGCCGGTTAAACTCCATAAAGATATGACGGTTGTCACTGGTGAATATCTTGTTGATTTCTTCACTGATATTATCCGGAGTACAGTCATCCTGAATCAGTTCAGGAACTATCCTTCTTCCGCTTAACAGATTAGGCAGGGAAAACATGTTAACCTTGAGCAGATGCTTGCCTATCATGGCGGTAATGTTGCTCACTATATAACAGACAACCATGCTCTTATTAAGAAGCATTGCTTCAAGTGTAGCCGTTCCTGAAGCAATTATCAGGGCATTAGAAGCACACATGACTTCCTTTGAGCGCCCAACCCATATGGTTAAGGGAATATTCGGGGCATGCTTCTGCCATATTTTTGAAATGAGCTCTGCCTTCTCTCTGGTTGTTGCGGCACTGACAAAACGCATTACAGGATACTTTCTCTGCAGTTCATAGGCCGCCTCGGCAAACTCAGGGGTCAGAAACTTTATTTCAGCCACACGGCTTCCCGGAAGAATTCCGACCACCTGATTACTCTTCATTGCTTCATCAGAAAAGTTAAGAGCAAGTCTGGCGGCGTTCATTGGAACATTCATAGGGATTTCTTTTGCAAGTCTGTGACCGACATATGTGCATGGTGCATCAAATCTGTCGTAAAAATCCTTTTCAAACGGAAGTATGGACAGCACCATGTCAGTAGCTGCCTTTATCTTGTATATACGATTCTGACGCCAGGCCCATATGGAAGGACTTACGTAATGAACCGTAGGTATTCCGCTCTGTTTTAGTTTTAATTCAACGTGAAGATTGAAATCAGGAGCGTCAATACCGATATAAACCAGCGGTTTGATTCTCTTTAATGATGAGATCAGATTTCGCCTGATTTTAAGAATTCTTGGTAAAGAACGAAGCACCTCACCGATCCCCATTACCGCAAGTTCTTCCATATCAAAAAGCTGCACGGAATTACTTCCGGCTGCTTTTTTCATTTTTGGACCGAATACTCCGATAAAACGGGCAAGAGGATCTTTTTTACGAATGGAACGTATCAGCCCTTCACCCAAAGTATCACCTGAAGACTCACAGGCTGCCACAGCATAGAAATGCTGATTATCAAACGAAGAGCTGTTTTCCATTTTATCGACAAATACCACGGGTGCTTTCTTTCAGAAAATCTACCAAAAGCTGAACTGAAGGTTCCTGTTCACACAATGGCGCAAGCTTGGTGATGGCTTCATCAACCGTCTTGCTTTCCTTGTACACAATCATGTATGCGTGTCTGATTGTAGAAATGGCTTCATTGCTGAAACCACGACGGCGTAACCCCTCTTTGTTGATACCGAAAGGTTTTGCATAGTGACCGGCAGCCATAACAAAAGGAGGAACGTCCTGATTTAAAGCAGCCATGCCGGCAATAAACGCATGATCACCTACACGACCGAACTGGTGAATAGCGGCAAGACCGCCGAAAATAACCCAGTTACCAATATGCACATGACCTGCTAAAGTAGCATTGTTGGCAAAAATACAGTCATCCCCGACCACACAGTCGTGAGCGACGTGAACATTAACCATAAACAGATTTCGACTGCCGACCTTGGTCAGACAGTTGTCCTGAACTGTACCGCGATGGAATGTACAATGTTCTCTGATAACATTGTCATCACCGATTTCCAGAAAAGTCCTTTCACCAGCGTACTTCTTATCCTGACAGTCTTCACCTATAGTAGCAAACTGAAATATTTTATTGCGCTTACCAATCTTGACCGGTCCTTTAACAACGCAATGAGAAGCAATGGAAGTTCCTTCACCAATCTCTACCTCTGAACCGATAATGGTCCACGGGCCAACCGTAACTCCCGGTCCGATCACAGCATCATCACTGACAATGGCAGTGGAATGTATAACCGCACTTTTATCAATCATAGCTACCTGCCTTAACAGAAAAATTAGCCTTTACGCTTAGCACACATTAAATCAGCAGAGCAGACAACTTCGCCGTCAACTGATGCTACACCGGTAAACTTTGCAATACCGCGTCTTTCCTTAAGATATTCAACTTCAAGAACCAGCTGATCTCCAGGAACAACAGGTCTCTTGAAACGAGCGTTATCGATTGAAGCAAAATAATAGAGTTCGTCTGATTCAGGCTTGCCTACCATAGTAAAAGCGAGAATACCAGTTGCCTGAGCCATGGCTTCAAGAATTAAAACACCTGGCAGAACTGGCTTTCCTGGGAAATGTCCCTGAAAGAAAGGTTCGTTAAAAGACACGTTCTTGATAGCCTTGAGGGTCTTGTGTTCACCTTCTGTGCAATATTCAAGAACTCTGTCCACCAAAAGAAATGGATAACGATGTGGCAAAAGATTCAAAATCTGTTGAATATCTAATTCTTTCTGTATAGTGCTCAATTCTTTATTCCTTACCTTGGTTATCTGTAATTTCTGCCAGCTTCTTTTCTACACCTACCAGACGCTTGTAAATCTTTTCGATCTGATACATACGAACCTGGGTTCTGGCCCATGTTGAAGCATCCTGAACAGGCAGATAGGATTCGTATTTACCCGGCTTCTTGATATTGGATCCTACCTGACCCAGAATCTGTACGCCGTCGCAAACAGAAATATGGCCGTTAAATACTGAAGTACCGCCGATTATGCAGTACTTACCAATACTTACGCTACCTGCAATAACAGTGGCACCTGCAATTGCGGTTCCATAGCCAATCTTATCATTATGTGCAACCTGCACTTGATTGTCTATTATAACATTATCTTCAATCACTGTGTCATCTATTGCACCACGATCGACTGTAGTGGAAGCTCCGATTTCAACGTCATTACCAATCACGACACGACCCACCTGAGGAATTTTCACCCAGCGGCCACGTTCATTGGCATACCCGAATCCGTCAGAACCGATTACCGCGCCTGACTGAAACAGACAGCGATCTCCGATAACACAGTTATGATAAATACTTACGTTTGCCCATAATTTGGTATTCTTACCGATGATGGTATTTTTACCTACAAAACAGTTAGGGCCGATCTGAGCCCCTTCTCCGATATGCGCACCTGCTTCAATTACCGCATTGGCGCCTACTGACACGTTCTCCTCGAGCACGGCTGTAGGATCAATCACGGCACTTGGATGAATACCGGTTGCACTTCTGGGTGTAGTATCAAAAATCTGAGCAACCTTGGCAAAAGCAACGTACGGAACATCCACAACAATGTAATTGTGAGAGGAAACCTCATCCACCATATCAGCCTTTACAATAACTGCACCTGCCTTGGTTTCAGAGAGGTATTTACGCATTTTGTCATCAGACAGAAAACTGATCTCATTGCTCTGTGCAGTGGCTAAGTTAGCCACTTTGAAGACTTCATGATTTCCATCGCCAACAACTCTGCCACCTAATGATTCGGCAATTTCAGAAATTTTCATATGTATAAATACCTCGATTATACCGCTTAAACCAATATCAGTAATATATTCAAATGATTACTTAGCCTTGCTTACGCTTTCAACAACCTTTTCAGAAAGATCGATTGAATCACTGGAGATGTAAAGAAGGCTTTCAGCACGAATCACCACGTCAACATTGTTCTGCTTTGCAACTGAGTCGATTGCAGCCTGAATCTTCTTATCAATCTCAGTCTTTTCCTTGAACATTAACTTCTGCTGTTCTTCACGTAATTCGCTGTACTTAACCTGAAGTTCAGTTTCAATTAACTGAAGTTCACGCTGCTTCTTTGCTCTGTCTTCAGGAGAAAGATCATTGTTACCTAAAGCCTTCTGTAAAGCGGCGCCGTCACTCTGAAGCTTATCAAGAGCCTTAGCCTTTGAAGCTGTAGCCTTGTTCACCTTATCTTCTGCTGCCTTAGACTGAGGAATCTTGCTGTAAACATAAGGAACACTTACAGTTGCAACCTTGGTGTCAGCATAGGCTTCAGAGAAAGCCGCTGTACCTAAAACAAGAGAAACACCGATAGCTAAAGAAGATAATGACTTTAACATAATCACTCCTACATAATAATCTTAATCAAAATAAACAACCTATTAAGATATTCTAAAAAAACAAATTATAAAAGGTAAAACTTTAAAAATTGAGATATTAGCATGTTGGTTGCCTAATATTACTCCATCATGCATTAACACAATGTTAGATAATATAAATGCAAAATAATTCCTTTCACATGTAAAAAACTGATGTTTTTCGGAAAAACCTGCATGATTTTCCATGCAGGTTCTTCGTTTCTCATCAGAATGTTCTGCCAAGAGTAAAGCTGAAGAATTCCGTACGATCACCGGTCTTCTTCTTGATTGGTTCAGCAATAGTAAAACCGATAGGTCCCATCGGAGACATCCATACAAGGCTTACGCCATAGGAAACTCTTATATTGTTAGGATCTGAATAATCGTAAAGATAATCGCAGTTACCCAGACACTGCTTCAAGTAGGAATCATCAAAAGTAGTATCCCAGAGAGTACCGGCATCCACAAACAGTGTTGTTCTCAGCTTTGTATCATATCCTTCAGAAGTGAAAGGAGTAGGAACAACGAGCTGGAGACTTCCCGCAACGACTGCATTACCGCCAACAACATCACGGGTGGCGATTACACCGTTATTACCAAGCAGTGAATAGTCATAAAGAGCTCTGGGGCCGATGGAGTTATACTTAAAGCCCCTCATCCATTCATCACCGCCGAGATAGAAGTTCTCGAAGAACGGCAGCACCTGGTCAAAACCGCGCTTGGTACCGTAACCGTTACCATACCCCGCCATGGCCCTGAAATTAATCACATAATCATGATCCTTGTCTATAGGCCAGAAATGAGTGGTATCAGCGGTCAGCTTATAGTACTGCGTGTCAGATCCCGGCACGGCCACGGATACGTTTGACCACTGCTTATTGCCTTCTGTCGGGAACACCCCGCGGTCAAGATAGTTTCTGACATAAGTTACGCTGCCGACATAGTTCTGAAACACTATACTGTTTGAACTGCTGTCGTCATCTGAATACATATCCCAGAATTTCTGAATCTGCACAAATGAATTGGTCTGAGACAGCTTGTTGTTTATATAACTGAAGCCGTACTTGATAAAATTATTTTCATCCAGAGGATAACCGATATTGAATCCGCCGCCCCAACGGATGTTTGTATAGTCAACCAGGTTTGCGTCGCCGGCCTTGAATTTTTCATAGAAGATGTTTTCACCGAGAGACACACCGTCGATAGTAAAATACGGCTCATTGTAAGTCAGTTCAATCTTTCGGTCATACTTATTGGTATTAATTCCCAGGGATGCCTTACCGCCATAACCAAGGAAGTTATCCTGAGAAATTTCACCATTCAGGGTCAAACCTGTTTCTGTACCGAAACCAACACCAGCCTTTATGGATCCGGTCGGCCTTTCCTTTATGGTTGTAACCAGCTCAACACTGTCAGGGTCCATTCCGGTCTTCTTTGGCTCAACTTCAACAGATTCAAAGAAACCAAGCTGATTAAGACGCGTCTTGGAAACGTTTATGGCTTCATTTGACAGCCATGTTCCATCCATCTGTCTTATCTCACGACGGATAACCTCATCCGTGGTAATGCTGTTTCCAACAATCCTTACATTGGTAACATATATACGTCTGCCCGGTTCCACGTGGAAGTTGATATTAACAATACGGTTATCGTCATCAATATCAGTTATGGCTTTTACCTTGGTATAGGCATAACCGAACTTACCCATGTAGTTAGCAAGTATTTCTTCAGCATGAGAAACCTGAGCAGCATTGTAGATATCACCTTTTTCCAAAGGAACAATGCGCTGCATTTCTTCGGCATGACCATAGGTCTCACCGATTATATGGAAATCGTTTAACTTGTACTGTTCGCCTTCCTTTACAGCAATACTTACGTATACACCTTTACGATCAGGTGTCACTTCAACACGGGTTGATTCGACATTAAAACGAACATAACCGCGGTTCATGTAATACGAACGAAGAGTTTCCAGATCTCCGTTAAATCTCTGGCTGTAAAAGTTTCTGCTGGCGATAAAATTCCACCATGGCACGGAATCTCTCAGTTCAAACTGTCCGATCAGCTTTTCTTCAGGGAAAACCTTGTTTCCGACAATGTTTATCTGTTCTATCTTGGCATTAACACCTTCAACAAAATTAAACTTAACGTCAACACGGTTACGCGGAAGATAAACAAGAATGGTATTCACCTTCGCCTGATAACGCCCCATGCTGTGGTAATAATCTTCAAGAGATGCTTCCAGCTCCTTAAGCTTTATTACGTTGAGAGTTTCACCGACCTTAACACCCTGTGAATTAATTATTTCGGTAATCTGGTCTGTCTTAATTGCATCATTACCAGCAAAAGTCAGATTCACGATTGTTGGACGTTCCTTAACATCAATTGTCAGCACGCCGTTTTCGTTAATATACGCATCAACGGAATCAAAGTTATGAGTCGCGTAAATCTTTTTAAGTGATACTGATATATCGTCCTTGGTTACAACATCCCCTACCTGTATAGGCATAGCCAGAAGCACGGCACCTTTAGTAACGCGATATAAACCTTTAACCTTGATATCGGTAATCTGCATCACCGGCTCGGAACCGTCAGCACCGGCAGAAGCAGAATTGCAGAAACACAGGGCATTGGCAATACACACAGCCAACAAACCACGTTTTAAAAACGAATTAAACATTTTTCTATAAACTTTTTATTCAATCAGCTACAAACCGTAGTATAAATCATTAAACACGGCCATTAACATCAATGCAAACAGAAGAACCATACCCACAAACAGAAGTTTCCCCATTACGGCCTGACTCAATGGTTTCCCCCTGATGATCTCAACTACATAAAAGAACAGATGGCCGCCATCCAGCACCGGTACCGGCATTAAATTCAGCAAACCCAAATTCACACTGACCAGAGCCATAAAATTAAGGTAGTACACAAGCCCGAGACTTGCAGTCAAACCAGCCCCCTTAGCTATTCCTATAGGACCTGAGACATTCTTGACTGAAATATCACCTGTAATAAACTTCTTTATAATCTGTAAAGTTACAATCCCCATTCGATAGGTTTTGACAACGCCTTTTGCAACTGATTCATCAAATGAGTACTTTCTTTCAAAATAAATCTCGTCTATAGCTTCGGCCATTTTGGGAGAAATACCTGCAAAACCCGTCACCTTACCGTCGATATTTTTTGATTCAGGAATCAGTGTAAGCTTCTGTTCCACTCCCTTTCTCTCTATAGTCAGCAAAACAGGCTTTCCGGGATTATCACGGATTGTCTGAGAGAAATCACTCCATCTGGAGTATTCCTTACCGTTGTATGCAATAATCGTATCGTCTGCCAATAAGCCCGCCTTCTCAGCAGCTGAATCCTTCTGAACCAGCGCAACGACACTCAATACTCTACTTTTCAGTGAATTAAGACCTATCTGACTCAGGAGATCGGTTTTACGAGGATCGATCTCCCAATCTGAAAGATTTAATGTAATTTCCCTGAGTTCGCCTTTTCCAAGTTCACCACGAACACCGACAACAACATCTTCTTTAACATGACTTATCAGCTCATATAAAGCTTCTTCCCAATCGGCTACATGAACCCCTCCGACTGAGACAATAAGATCGTCATCTTTAAATCCCGCTTTGGCAGCTACCCCGTTCACATCCGTAATTTCCACTGCCGGTTTGAGATCCGGAACTCCATACATAAAATTGAATGTATAGAGAAACCAGGCAAGAACTATGTTACAGAAAGGTCCCGCAAAAACGATCAGAAATTTCTGCCACACCTTCTTTTCACAGAAAGCCCTTCCCTTGTACTGAGGCAGGGTTTCAAGCTTCTGCATTTCCTTTTTTCCGGAATCACTTGAATCCTCACCGTACATTTTAACGTAACCGCCTAACGGTATGGCGCACAACGCATATTCTGTTCCTAATCTGTCTCTGAAAGAACAGATGCGCGGACCGAACCCCAGAGCAAAACGTTCCACATAAACACCGCACATTCTGGCCACAATAAAATGACCGGCCTCATGAATTGCTATAAGTACCGCAAGAGCGATAACAAAATAAAAGATACTGGATAAAACAGCCACGGTTACTCCTAAAGAACAGACAGTTCACTGAATGCTCTGGCTCTGGCCTGAGTATCAACCTCAAGAATAGACTCCAGATCAGGTGCATTTACGCAGGCAAACTGTGAAGCCACCTTGGCACAAACCTTATAAATGTCAGTAAACTTTATCTTGTTATCAAGGAATGCGTAAACCGCAACTTCATTGGCCGCATTTACGGCAGTAGTCATTGCCTGAGAAGTGGCACAGGCATCTATAGCAAGCTTAAGACAAGGATATTTCACAAAATCAGGCTCTCTGAAAGTAAGCGAACCTACCGTAAAGAAATCCAGTTCTCCGACACCGCCGTTAATACGCTGCGGATAAGCCAGGGCTCTGGCAATAGGAGTACGCATGTCCGGTTTGCCCATCTGAGCAAGAACAGAACCATCTACATACTGAACCATTGAATGAATTACAGATTCAGGATGCACAACAACCCTGATATCATCCGGTGAAGCATTAAACAGCCATTTAGCCTCAATGAATTCAAGACCTTTATTCATCATTGTTGCACTGTCTACACTTATCTTCTTTCCCATACTCCAGTTAGGGTGACTCACTGCCTCGGCGGGAGTAACGGCATCAAGTGTTGAAACATCACGATCTCTGAACGGTCCGCCTGAACCTGTCAGAATAATATTTCTGATTCCTGCTTCCTTAAGTTCGCATCTGCCGATACGCTGCTGTTCCTTTTCAGGCAGGCACTGGAAAATGGCACTGTGTTCGCTGTCAACAGGAATAATTCTAGATTTGAAACGTCTTGCAGCATCAATAAAAATATGACCACTCATCACGAGTGATTCCTTGTTTGCCAGATAAACTGTTTTTCCCTGAGTAATTGCTGAAAGTGTAGGCTTCAGACCGGCAGCACCAACAATGGCTGACATTAAACCGTCATATTCTTCACTTGCAGCCACGGTATTGAGATTTTCTGCACCAAACAGGATCTCTGTCCTGCGATGTTCGGTCTGCACCAGTTCCTTAAGCTTTTCGTAGGCGGTTCTGTCCGTCATAACTACAACGCTCGGAGAAAATTCCCTGATGATTGAAGTCATCACGGAGTAATTCTTATTTCCTGTTGCTGCGTAGAGACTGTATAAATCAGGATTTCTTCTGATTACGTCAATTGTACTTCTGCCAATAGAGCCGGTAGCTCCTAAAATAGTAATCTTCTTCATAACAATTATCCTAAAATTCGATCCAACGCAGCAAATGTGATTAAAAATACCGGAAGAGCTGCAAGAAGCGAATCAATTCGATCCAGCATGCCTCCGTGTCCCGGGAAAATGAAACCGGAATCTTTAATACCGCTTTCTCTTTTTAAAAGACTTTCCCATAAATCACCTATAACTGAAAATACAACAGTAACCACTGACGCAACTGTCAGTGCAAACATATTCATCTGGAAAGCCTTTCCGTAACAGCCGAAATATGCAAGAACGGCAAAAATAATCAGAGCAAGAACCACCCCGCCGGCAAGTCCCTCAAAAGTCTTGTTCGGACTGACGTGCGGACTCATCTTGTGTTTGCCACATGCCTTTCCGACAAAATATGCGCCGGAATCTGCTGCCCATACTAGAACCATCACTGAAAGAATTGATACCGCCCCTATTGAAGAATCGGTCACAAAACTTTGAAAACGAAGAATTCCGGCGGCCATGAAGAACGGAATGAAATATATAAATCCGGCAAGAATCTTAAAAATTTTTGAACTGACAATTCCACTGTTTTTAGGATAACGAAGCACCAGAAAAGCAGAAAGAATCCACCACACAGCACTTAGTATAAATACCCACATGACCAGGATGTTGCTTCCTTCAGAGAAAAGCAGATGCAGTCTGGTATCATCCAGCAATATGTAATCCAGATTACTTTTTTCAGTAGCTGCCGTAACCAGCAGAGTACCACTGAAAATTACCACTGATGAATACAGCAGTCTTTGCAGCACTGGCTTCCAGCCGTTCTTTTTTATGTACTCAGAGGGTGATTTCAGCAAATGTTCATCGTTTATTTCACCTCTGAAAATAAACTGAGAATATTCAAAAGCCCCGATAAAAACAATTAAAAGCAGTCCTGCCAGAAAAAACTGAGGGTACGGAGTTGTCAGCCACAATGAGGCAAGAACAATTAAAATTAAGCCTGTGATAATTCTCTGTTTCATTATTTAAACCTAAAAAAATTCTTGAACCACTACCGTCCCATGCTCCGGAACAGATAACGTGTGTCTACCTACCCCGAAACAAACTGTTGTAATATCAAATGAGCAGTAATATATTTCTGGCTGATAATTCTTAAAACAGAGTTTGCAAATCCGTACATAACCGACAGTAATGTGTAAAAATACGGTCAGACTCTGTTACATGCTCAGTCTGTAAACAGACTACAGCCGGAATCATTAATCAGTATCTCTACTGCTTTTCACCCCTAATCTGTTCGCCGGTACAGCCGAAGCGTCTTTCTCTTGAAGCAAAATAATTCACCGCCTTCTGAAAAACATCTTCATTAAAATCAGGCCATAAAATGTCGGAGACGTAAATTTCACTGTACGCGAGCTGCCACAGAAGAAAATTACTGATACGCTTTTCCCCGCCTGTACGTATCAGAAGATCCACATCCTGAGAAACCTCAAGATGCTCTGAAATCATACTTTCATTAAAGTCTTTTATGTTCAGAATATCCGTTGCAGCATCGTTTAGAATCTTTTTTACTGCATTAACGATATCCCATCTGCCACCGTAATTAACGGCGATGTTCAATAGCAGACCACTGTTGTTTTCGGTAAGTTTTTCTGCCTCGTCAATTCTCTTCCTGAAGCTATCAGAAAAAACATCCCGATCCCCAATCACCTTCAGCTTAACCTGATTTTTATGAAGTTTCTTCACCTCATTGGATAAGGCCCAGGCAAACAGATCCATCAGACCGGACACTTCATCTTTAGGCCTTCTCCAGTTTTCAGAGGAAAAGGCAAAAAGAGTCAGTACCTTTATTCCGTTCTGGCAGGCATAGGAAACAGATTTTCTTACAGATTCAACACCTGCCTTATGACCAAAGATTCGTGGCTGCCCGCGATCTTTCGCCCATCTGCCGTTGCCATCCATAATAATGGCAACATGAGATGGAACTCTCTGTTTATTTAATTGCTGGAAGTCTGCTATTTCACTCATAAACGGAACGGAAATTAAATTTCCATCAGCTCCTTTTCTTTTTCAGCTAAAAGAACATCAGCCTTCTTGATGAATGAATCAGTCAGCTTCTGAATTTCATCCTGTGACTTACGTTCATCATCTTCAGAAATTTCCTTATCCTTGAGTAATGCCTTAACTTCGTTGTTGGCATCACGACGTAAATTACGAATCTGAACCTTGCTCTGTTCAACATCAGCACGAACAACCTTGATAAGATCCTTACGACGCTCTTCAGTTAAAGGAGGAAGAGGAACACGGATACTGGTACCTGCAGTAACAGGATTCAAACCTAAACCGCTGTTCATAATTCCCTTTTCAACTGCTGAAATGGAACCCTTGTCAAATACGTTTACAACCAGGGTACGGGCATCTTCAACATTAACCTGAGCAACCTGACGTAAAGGAGTTGCTGAGCCATAGTAGTCAACCATAACGCTGTCTAAAATTGCAGGCTGGGCACGACCTGTACGAATCTTTGCAAGGCTTGACTTTAAAGCTTCCACAGCCTTGTTCATCTTGTCGCTAGTTTCTTTTTGGATTTCTTTAATCATATCTTTACTCCGCACTCTGAAGTGCCATCAAATAAAAAAAAGGTCTAAGACCGATAAATCTGAATTACTTAATTACAGTACCTTCTTCTTCACCTCTGATAACTTTTATCAGAGCACCCTTCTTGTTCATATTGAACACCATTATAGGCATCTTGTGATCTCTGGCCAGAATGAAAGCACTTAAATCCATTACCTTCAATTCTTTTTCGACAACTTCCTTGTATGAAAGTTCATGATAAAGAACTGCATCAGGATCCTTCATTGGGTCTGCGCTGTATACACCGTCAACTTTAGTTCCCTTAATCACTGCATCAGCCTGGATTTCAATACCACGAAGGCATGCGGCACTGTCAGTGGTAAAGAAAGGGTTTCCGGTGCCTGCTGAAAGAATTACTACCTCACCCTTTTCCAGTCTTGAAATCGCATCCATCCATGAATAAGGAGTCGTAATACCCTGAATAGGCATTGCTGACATCAAAGTGGTCTTTATGGAATTTCTTTCCAGAGAATCCCTCATTGCAAGACCGTTCATTACGGTTGCAAGCATACCCATGTGATCACCGACAACTCGATTCATGCCTGATTCAGCAAGCTTTGCACCTCTGAAGATATTACCGCCACCGATAACAAGTCCTACCTGTACCCCTGCCTTCACAAGCTCACCGATTTCTTCAGACATTCTCTGAAGAACATCAGGATCGATACCAAAAGCTTCTTTTCCTTCAAGGGCTTCACCACTAAGCTTTAACAAAATTCTTTTATATGCTACGTCTGAACTCATTTCATTACTACCGTATAATTAAATCCGCATGCTTAGTACAGAGATCTGACAAACTCTCAGCATGCGTATCGAAGTCATGACAGCTTTCATATTCTTCAACAAAAGTACACGCTTCAATGTATCAACTAATAAAAATCAAGTAATTATAATCTATATTTGTATTTTTAGTCCATAGAATACACGTGACATAATTTCCATATTCAACACGGCATGCGTGCAAAAACAGCCTTGTATTTCCATAGAACACGACACAAAAAAAGGACAATCCATCCGGACTGTCCTTTTCACGAAGCAAATTTATAAAAAGTTAAAATTACTTCTGAGCGGCAGCAACCTGCTGAGCAACTTCAGTAGCAAAGTCAACAACCTGCTTTTCAATACCTTCGCCTACTACCATACGAACGAATGACTTAACAACAGCGTTGTTCTTCTTAAGAAGGTCACCAACGGTGATGCTGTCGTCCTTAACGAAGTTCTGAGTGGTAAGAGAAACTTCACCGGTATACTTAGCCATACGACCATTGATAATCTTTTCAACGATTTCAGCTGGCTTTGGCTTAGCAGCTTCAGCATTTTCTTTCATAGCGATTTCAAGCTGAACCTGACGTTCATGTTCAACCTGTTCAGCAGGAACATCAGAAGGGTTTACATACTGTGGAGCAAGACCGCAAACGTGCATTGCTACATCATTTGCTAAAGCATTGTCACCACCTTCCATGTCAACTAAAACGCCAATACGCTTGTTGCCGTGGATGTATAAACCAACGTTGCTGCCCTTGATTGCAGAAATACGGCGAATTGACATGTTTTCACCGATCTTAGCGATAAGATTGTTTAAGAAAACTTCAACAGTTTCACCGTTCGCGTAAGTTAAAGCCTTGAGAGCGGCAACATCGGTAACATTGTTTTCAGCAGCAAGAGCTACAACATTGTTACAGAATTCATTGAAGCTTGCATCCTTAGCTACGAAGTCGGTTTCGCAGTTGATTTCAGCAATGAATACGCCGTTTGCAGAAGAAGCTGATACAATAACACCTTCAGCAGTTACGCGGCCGGCCTTCTTAGCAGCCTTGGCCTGACCGTTCTTACGCATATCATCAATTGCCTTTTCGATGTCACCATCAGCAGCAACCAATGCCTTCTTACAATCCATCATGCCTGCGCCGGTACGTTCACGCAGTTCCTTTACGAGAGCAGCAGTAATATTAGCCATCTTTTAATATTCCCTAAAATTCTTGAGTAAATGAGGAGAGCCTGCTCTCCTCATAATTTACGAGTTAAGTGTCAGATTAAGCTTCAGCAGCTTCTTCCTTGGCACTGGCGGTAGTAGCAGCTTCACGAGCTTCGTTAACAGTTGCAGCTACAGCGCTGAGGTAAAGGTTGATAGCACGGATAGCATCATCATTACCAGGAACTACATAGTTAACCTGATCTGGGTTTGAGTTGGTATCAACAACTGCAACAACAGGAATACCAAGCTTGTTAGCTTCCTTGATTGCAATGTGTTCAACTTCAGCGTCGATTACGAAAAGAACGTCTGGTAAACCACCCATATCCTTGATACCACCAAGGCTCTTTTCGAGCTTAGCCATATCACGGGTACGTTCAAGAGCTTCCTTCTTGGTAAGCTTATCAAAAGTACCGTCGGTAGCCTGAGTTTCGAGTTCCTTAAGACGCTTGATAGACTGTCTTACAGTCTTCCAGTTGGTGAGCATACCACCTAACCAGCGATGGTTAACGTAGAACTGACCACACTGTGAAGCAAATTCCTTAACCTGTTCAGAGGCAGCACGCTTGGTACCAACGAATAATACCTTACCCTTGTCTGCAGCCTTCTTGCTGATGAAGTTTAAAGCATCGTTGAAAAGAGCTTCAGTCTTATCAAGGTTGATGATATGTACACCATTACGTGAACCGTAAATGTACTGCTTCATCTTAGGATTCCAGTAGCGGGTCTGGTGACCGAAATGTACACCAGCTTCGAACATTTCGTTAATTGAAACTTTAGCCATTTTTTAAATTTCCTTTTTGGGGTTATTCCTCCACCGAACGGGAATGTGAACTGTAAACAGCACCCCCACATTTACCTTTTTCATATCCGGTGTGTGTAATAAACAAAAAACCTCTGGTAAATTTAACCAGACTTTTTATACAATTTGAATAAAAAGCGTGCAGATTATACATTACTATCATTATACATTTCAATATATTTTTACTCGTCCGGACAAAGTCATTCCTCATTTGTTCTCTGTGTTCCGAGATACTGATATCACAATAATCAGCAATGTTTTTAAACTTTCTTTCAGTCCTCGACAGGAATTATTTTCAATAGTGCAAAATTGAAAAACAATAATTCTTATCAATGGTATAATACACGCAAAGATTTTATTAACAGATCAACGGATGTTTGCATAAGGAGCAGTCCTGAGGCAGTAATTTGAAATCCGTCGATTCTGCCATTGAAAATGATTTTATTTATAAAAAGATACGAATATGGCCAGTAATATTATTATTAAAACTCCTGAACAGATTGAAAAGCTCAGAGTTGCAGGCAGGATTGCAGCTGAAGTTCTTGAAATGATTGAACCTTATGTTCAGGCCGGAATCACTACAGAAGAGCTTGATGACATCATGCTCAAGTTCATAGAAGATGACAGACAGGCAATTTCCGCATGTCTAGGATATCACGGTTACCCTAAATGCACCTGCATATCCATCAACGAAGTTGTCTGTCACGGTATCCCAGGAAAAAACAAACTGCATAACGGAGATATTGTAAATATCGATGTAACGGTTATAAAAGACGGTTTTCACGGAGACACCAGTAAAATGTTTGTTGTCGGACAGACTTCTCCTAGAAACCACCAGCTGGTGAAAGTGACCCAGCAGTGTCTCTATGAAGCAATCAGAGCTGTAGGTCCTGGAAAGAATCTTACAGAAGTGGGCAGAGTTATAGAAAACATTGCCAAGAAAGAAGGCTTTTCCATTGTCCGTGATTACTGCGGACACGGTATCGGTGAAGGATTCCATGAAGAGCCGCAGGTCGTTCACTACTACCCTAATCCATACAGTCTGATCCTTAAACCGGGAATGGTATTTACCATTGAACCTATGCTGAATGCAGGAACCTGGAAGGTCAAAGTCAACCGTAAGGATGGCTGGACCGTAACAACCTCCGACAAACAGCCTTCCGCTCAGTTTGAACACACCATAGTTATCACGGAAACAGGTTGCGAAGTTCTTACTTTGAGAAAGGAAGAAGAAGAAACATTAGGTCGTTACATCACCAACGCGGATTAATATTTACCCCTTAAATACTGACCGTAAATCATCATGATTTACGGTCTCTATAATCAGTCTTCTGAATTTACGGCATCGAGTTTTGAAACCAGCTGTTCACGAAGAGATTCCTTTCCCTGCTGACTTATAGCATTCCCGTTTTTATCCGTCACGGTGAAAAAGTCATCAGCTCTTTCACCGGTAGTGGTTATCTTTGCCGCATGAATAACAAGTTCATTATCGCTGAATACACCGGCAATTTTTGCCAGAAGTCCGGGTATATCCAGAGTTGATATTTCAAAAGAAGTCACTGATTTATTGCTGTCATCCAGGAATGTCACTATCGTCGGATGTTTAAACTGCTTAAGCTTTTGGGACATCGGCTTTATTCTGGAAGGTTTAAATTCACTGGCTGCAAGCGCCGTTGAAATAGCCTTTCTTATGGCAGGAATTCTGTCGAAATCGATCTGACTGTCGTTGTTATCCACAAAGGTAAAAGTATCCAGTGCATAATTGTTGCTGGTATTTGAAATTATTGAGGCAAGAACATTAAGATTCTTTTCAGCCAGAACCCCGGTTACCCTGGCAAACAGACCATTACTGTTTTTGGCGTAAACAAAAAGTTCCGTTCCATTGGTTGCCTTATTCTGACCAAACAGCACCAGAGGACGGTCTTCTCCCGAATGATTTATTATGTTCTGGGTATGCCATGCTATCTGCTCGGGAAGATATCTGATAAAGTATTCAGGCCTCAGGTTTGTCCATATCTTAAAAATATCCAGAGGATTATTCCCCATGGCTGTAAGTATTTCCATTGCTCTCTTCTGATTTTCTCTTACATGAAGACTCAAATCAGGAGGATTTTCCAGACCTTTTCGTAATGCATCCCTAGCCTCAAAATAGAGTGTTCTGAGCAGAGTATCCTTATAGCTGTTCCATTCGGTATCATTTGTACCGCAGATATCAGCCACGGTAAGACAGTACAGATAATTCAGAAGATTTTCATCACCTACTCTTCTTGCAAATTCCGCCACGACCTCAGGTGATGAGATATCTCTTCTCTGAGCCACCATGGACATATACAGATGATTTCTAACTACCCACGCCACAAGTTTGCTTTCATAGCGGTTATACCCGTGAAGCTGACAGAAATACAATGCTTCGGGAGCACCGAGTTCTGCATGATGTCCTCCCTGCCCCTTGGCAATATCGTGGAACAGAGCGGCAATAAACAGCAGTTCAGGCATACTGATGTGACTGTATATCTGCCTGAACAGACTGAATTCCGAATCTTTCTCATGAGTAAAACTGTATATATTCCTCAATACTCTCATAGTATGTTCATCTACCGTATATGTATGGAACATATCAAACTGCATCAGACCGACAATATTTTCCCAATGAGGCATGTACAGAGAAAGAATGTGGTGTTTATGCATAATAGGCAGGGCAACAACTAGAGCACGTGGATGACTGATGATTCTCTTGAAGGTGTCCCGGCATTCACTTCTTTCATAGAGATGGTAATTTATGCTTCTTCTGGCATTTCTCAGATAACGGATACAGTTAACGTGAATACCGGTAAGTTCTTCCCTCTCTGTCAGAATCAGAAAAAGCTCAAGAATAATCTGAGGGCGGGTTACAAAAATTTTAGGATCAATTACATCAATGAGATTATCCCTGAACAGAAAGTACTGATTAAAGATTTTTCCCTCAATAACCCTTTCAGGAAAAATCTTTTCATACATCAGCTGCATGCTGATTTCATTTAATTCCACCACCCTGTGAAGAGTCTGGTAGAAACGTTTCATCAGTGTTTCCACGGGGGTATTTCCTTCACCGGTATAACCGAGATAGGTTGCCACCTTCTGCTGTCTGTCAAAAGTAAGTCTGTTATCAGGTTTGTTTATTGACAGATGCAGTGCGAATCTCATTCTCCACAGAAAGTCCTGACACTCCTTGAGCTCAAGATACTCCATTCTGGTGAGCAGGCCGTTGGTATACAGTTCCCGAAGACCTGTTATGCCGAACCCCTTGTGTGCTATCCATAGAATATTCTGAATATCTCTTAAACCGCCTGGATTATTTTTCAAATCCGGCTCAAGCATGTAGATAGTGTCTTTATGAGATGAATGTCTGGCATTCTGCTCAGCCATTTTGGCTCTGTAGAAATCAGTAATCGGCCAGAACATATCTGATTCAACTCTGCTCTTGAACATGTCATATGTTTCTTCAGAGCCCGCAAGAAATCTTGATTCAAGATAATTTGTGGCAATAGTTACGTCTTTGGCTCCTTCTTCGAAGCATTCTTCAAGTGTTCTCACTGACTGCCCTATATCCAATCGCAAATCCCACAGCAGACTGGTAAATTTTGAAATCTGTTCATTCAGAGCTTCGGTTATAGGCTCCCTGCTTATAAGCAGTATGTCTATATCAGAATGAGGCTGTAGATCCGAGCGACCGTAACCGCCCACAGCCACAAGACTCAGGGTTTTATATTCATTAAAGTTGAACTGTCTGTAAAGTCTCAGCATCAGTTCATCTATAAACATGGAACGGTTAAGAACCAGTTCATTAACGGTAACTCCGGCAAAAAAAGCTTCTTTCATGTCTTCAAACTGTTTCGCAATAGCTTCGCGACCATTCTGCATCGTGATTTCAGAATCAGGCCAGAACCCTGTGTTACCGTTGTTCATAATTTAATCCTATGCTTATATATTCTTATCTTTAATTCATTATTTCCCAAGTTTATCAGGGAATTCAACTTTTTTCCGCCAACGCAGCCATAGATTTTAAGGTTAAAATCAGCCTCATGAACCAGACTTTTAAGCATGAAGCGGAAACACTGAAATTTTTTGTGAGATTATCAGTAGAGTCATAAATTAGGAGAGAACCTTATCACAAAACAGAAACATGATTACTGTTCACACCGGAATACGCCATAATCATGGAGATACCTGATGACAATCATGCAAATCTGATACCTTTTTTGAAATTACTGCACCATAAAAAAAGCCTTCGCATCAGCGAAGGCTTTTTGAATATGCTTAAAACATCAGAATTGAAAATTAACCGCCGAAGTTATCCAGCAGGATATTTTCATCTTCAACACCAAGGCTGTGAAGCATATCGATAGTAGACTTGGTCATCATTGGAGGTCCGCACATATAGAATTCACAGTCTTCCGGAGCCTTGTGGTTCTTCAGATAGTTTTCATAAAGAACATTATGAATAAATCCGGTGTAACCAGTCCAGTTATCTTCAGGTAATGCATCACTTAAAGCAATGTGCCATGTAAAGTTTGGATGTTCCTTGGCAAGCTGATCAAATTCTTCCTGATAGAACACTTCCTTGAGGGAACGAGCACCATACCAGAAGCTGATCTTACGGTTGGTCTTGATTCTCTTAAGCTGATCGAAAATATGAGAACGCATAGGAGCCATACCGGCACCACCGCCGACGAATACCATTTCAGCATCAGTTTCCTTGGCAAAGAATTCACCGAACGGACCTGAAATTGTTACCTTGTCACCAGGCTTCAGTGACCAGATGTATGAAGACATCTGTCCAGGAGGAAGGGTTAAATCGCGAAGAGGTGGAGTTGCAATTCTCACGTTCAGCATAATCAGCCCCTTTTCTTCAGGATAAGAAGCCATTGAGTACGCACGGAGAATGTGAGTATCAACCTTTGAAACCAGATCACGGAGTTTAAACTTGTCCCAATCATTCAGATATTTTTCAGGAATATCGAAATCACGGTAGTTAACAGTGTGAGGTTCAGCTTCGATCTGAATATAACCACCTGCTCTGAAAGGAACTTCTTCACCTTCAGGAATCTGCAGACGGAGTTCCTTGATGAAGGTAGCCACGTTATTGTTTGAAATAACGGTACAGGTCCACTTCTTAACACCGAATACTGAAGCAGGAAGTTCAATTTCCATATCCTGACGAACACCGACCTGACATGCAAGTCTCCAGCCTTCTCTGACTTCACGCTTGGTTAAATGACCAAGTTCGGTAGGAAGAACATCACCACCGCCTTTAGTCACCTTACAGCGACACTGACCGCAGGCACCGCCACCGCCACATGCAGACGGAACGAAGATACCCTGGTTGGCAAGTGCGGTTAACAGCTTGTCACCTGCAGGAACTTTAATAGCCTTTTCAGGATCGCCGTTGATACCGATGGTTACATCACCACTGTTTACCATGAAATGCTTGGCAACAATAATTGCTGATACAAGCAGCAGCACGATAAGGATGAATAAACCAACACCATATAATACGGTTAACATTTAACTTTATCCCCCTTAAAGCTTAATACCAGAGAAGGACATAAAGCCTAAGGCAATAAGTCCGGCAGTAATGAATACTATGCCTAAACCGTTGAGGCCCTGTGGAGTATGAGCATACTTGAGTTTTTCACGGATTGCAGCGAGAAGAACCAGAGCAATAGCCCATGAAGTACCGGAACCGATACCATAAACCACAGATTCAGCGAAGTTGTATTCACGCTGTACCATGAATGACACGCCACCGAAAATAGCACAGTTTACTGTAATTAAAGGCAAGAAAATACCCAAAGCGGAGTAAAGGCTAGGTACATACTTATCAAGGAACATTTCCAGAATCTGCACCAGTGCGGCAATTACACCGATATAGGTAATAAAACCTAAAAATGACAAATCAATACCGGTCTGGATTGCATTTGGCTTCAACACATAGGTATAAACAAGGTTGTTAGCCGGTACGGCAATGGTCTGTACAACAATTACCGCAATACCTAAACCGATAGCTGTCTTAACCTTCTTGGAAACTGCCAGGAAGGTACACATGCCCAGGAAGAAACTAAGAGCAAGGTTCTCAATAAAGACAGACTTTATAAATAAATTAACGTAATCCATTATGAAGCATCCTTACGTGAGGTGTCATACTCAGGCTTGGTATTAACCTTGTATACCTGATTGGTTAACCATATTAAGAGACCGATTAAGAAGAATGCACATGGAGGCATCAGCATGAAGCCGTTTGGCACATACCAGCCGCCGTCATTTACGGTCTTTAATAAAGTAATATCAAACCACTTGCCTGAACCGAAGATTTCACGAACGGTACCCAGGAAGCAGAGAATGATACCGTAACCGATACCATTACCGAGACCATCCAGGAATGATAATACTGGAGGATACTTCATGGCGAAAGCTTCAGCACGACCCATAACGATACAGTTGGTAATAATCAGGCCCACGAAAACAGAAAGCTGCTTTGACAGGTCATAGCTGAAGGCCTTGAGGAACTGGTCTACAACAATTACCAGAGAAGCAATTACTGTCATCTGAGCAATAATTCTTACGCTGTTCGGAATGTACTTACGTATAGAAGAAATAATCAGGTTAGAGAAAGCAGTTACGAAAGTTAACGCCAGACTCATAACGAGAGCAGTCTTCATGTTTGAGGATACTGCAAGTGATGAACAGATACCGAGTACCTGAATCATTACAGGATTATCCTTAATCAAAGGTCTTGTAAAAACCTCTTTTGCAGAAGGTAAATCACTCATTATTTCACCTCTTTATTCTTTAACTGCTGTAAGAACGGAGCATATACGTCTTCGAACCAGTACTTAACTGAGTTATTCACGCCGTCACTGGTAAGAGTTGCACCGGAAATGGCATCAACCATATATTCACTGTTCTTGTCAGCGTTCTTTTTCACTGCAAACTGATAGGCACTGTTTTCATCGTAAAGCTTCTTGTTTTTCCACTTTGCTGTGTACGCAGGATTTGCAACTTCAGCACCGAGACCAGCAGTTTCACCCTGACTGTAATACTTCAGGCCTTCAATAGTGGTACCATTGGCATTTACGGCAAGATAACCGTACATGGTAGACCACAGTCCCTGACCGTAGAACGGAAGTACAACCTTGGTGGTTGCTCCGTTTTCAACAACAAAATATACAGGCATGTACTTAGCGTGGGTCTTTATACCGGCAGAATCCTTACCTGACTCAATTACAGTATTCTTGCCCGGAAGTTTTGCTTCAGAAACGAAGTTATAGGCACCGGCATCACTGCTGCCGACAACCTTTTCTACTTCTGCATCACTTAAAAGCACGTTTCTGTCGAGATCAAGAAGTCTGGCCTTAACCTTGTCATTGAACAGTGTGGTTATATCTTCACCTTCATAATCAATACCTGCAGCTTCGAGCACGCTCTTCATACGGTCAACATTGATTTCCTTTTCCTGTAAAGGCTTAAGTACAACCACTGTCAAACATACTAAAACAGAACATACAAAGCACAGTAAACCAATTACGGTGAATGTTCTTAATGTACTATCTTTGTTAGCCATTTTTTAATTTACACTCCCCTTTACAAGAACTGGTTTAGCTGCAATGCGCTTACGACGGTTGATATTGAACTGGGATACACAGTAGTCAAACAGAGGAGCCCAGCAGTTCGCAAATAAGATAGCGAGCATCACGCCTTCTGGGTATGCAGGATTGAATACGCGAATCAGACAAACCATCACACCGATAAGGAAACCGTAAGCAATCTTACCTTTCTTGGTAAATGCTGATGAAACCGGATCGGTAGCCATGAAGAAGATACCGAAAGCAAAACCACCAACAACAATATGTTCAATAAATGACATCTGAAGCATGTGGTTAGCAGGGTTTACAGATACCATGGAGTTGCATAAGAATGACATGATAAGGAGACCTAAGAATCCACCTAAAACAACTCTTGCTGAAGCAACGCCCATAATGATAAGAGCAATACCGCCGATAAGAATACCGAGGGTTGAACCTTCACCGATACAGCCAGGAATGTTACCTAAGAATGCATCCATCCATGAGTTCAGTTTGCCGGTCTTAGAGAATTCACTGAGAGCTGTCGCACCGGTATATCCATCAACAGGAACCCATACGGCATCACCTGAAATCTGTGCAGGGTATGCAAAGAACAGGAATGCACGACCAACAAGAGCAGGATTCATGAAGTTACGACCTGTACCGCCGAATACTTCCTTGCCGATGATTACGCCGAAGGAAATACCTAAGGCAACCTGCCATAAAGGAATGGTAGGAGGAACAATAAGAGCAAAGAACAGTGAAGTTACAAACAGACCTTCGTTAACTTCATGCTTGCGGACGATACAGAATAGAACTTCCCAGAAAGCACCTACACCGAAAGAAACGGCATAAATAGGAAGGAAGAATATCGCACCTATAAGCATCTTGCTGTAAATGCCTGCATCAGATGAAAGCGAACCACCCAGCATCTGCACCAGGGCATAATGCCAGTCGGCACTGAACAGACTGAATGAACTTGAGGTATATCTAATGAAATCAGCACTTGATGCAATCGCATTGATTGTCTGATTACCAACATTAAACCAGCCCCAGAACATGCATGGGAATACAGCAAAGAACACCATAATCATCATGCGCTTGAAATCAATAACGTCACGTACATGAGTGGTGGTGTTGTGAGTAACTACGCCCGGAGTGTAAAAGAAAGTTGAAGTACCTTCAAATAAAGGATAAAACTTCTCAAGCTTGCCGCCTTTGGAGAAGAGAGGTTCAAGCTTATTAAGAATAGAAAGAATCATCTGTTACCCCTCTAACTCAATCTTGGTTAAACACTTTCTGAGCAGTCTGCCATACTCGGTCTTACCAGGACATACATATGTGCATAAAGCAAGATCTTCTTCATCAAGTTCCATGCAGCCTAACAGCTTGGCAGCATCGGTATCACCGATTTCAATAGCTCTTAGAAGCATGGCGGGAATAATATCGAGAGGCATGATCTTTTCATAGCTTCCGATTGGAACCATTGCTCTTGAGCCACCGTTAACAGCGGTGTTGATGTCGTAATCTCTAGGAGGCAGGAAGGCACTGAGAACGGTACGGGTTACGGAATGCTTCTTTGCGCCCGGCATAATCCAACCGAGGAACTCACGCTTGTTTCCTTCAGGGATAACACTCACCTGCAGGTGGAATCTTCCAAGATAATCAAAAGCGCCTGCAGCTGTATTACCATTCAGTACGGAACCGGAAATCACACGATAATTTGAACCAGAAAGTTCGTTTGCAGTGATTTCAGATACACATGCACCCTGAATTGTTCTGATTAATCTTGGTTTAATTACATTCGGACCGGCAAGGCTGATTACTCTTTCACTGTAGATGTCACCTGTTCTGAACAGATGACCGATGGCAATCACTTCCTGATAACCGATAGACCACATAACGTGTTCTTCTGAAGCTCTGTGAATGAAGTGAATATGAGTACCGGCAAGACCTGCTGGATGCTTACCAACAAAGATTCTTTCCTGAATGTTCTTTGACTTGTAATCAGTTGGCAGAGAAGCTTCACCCTTACATACGTATACATTACCGCCGGTAAGAGTACTAATTACATCAAGACCGTCACAGAAATCCTTTGCATGGCTGCTGATAACAACCTTAGGATCTCCTGCCAGAGGGTTTGTATCCATTGCAGTAACAAAGATATGTTCAGGAGCTGAATCCACAGCCGGAGTCTTGCTGTACGGACGTGTTCTGAAAGCTGTCCACGCACCTGAATCAACCAGCTGCTTTACAACCTCATCACGACTTAAGGTACAGAGATCTTCATTAGGATAAGCATTAAATTTTCTGCTACCAACAATAGCAGAATCCATTTCGATAACTAAAGACTGGAACGCCCTTTTTTCACCACGGTTAATGGCAACAACCTTACCAGGAACAGGTGCTGTATAGCCAACGCCAGGATTCTTCTTATCTGTAAAAAGAGTCTGACCCTTGTCCACAACATCACCAACTTCAACAAGCATGGATGGCTTTAACCCAGGGAAATCGGTACCTAAAATGGCTACATGCTTTACGGCATTATTACTTGCATTAACCACATTTTCCGGTTTACCGCTGATAGGGAGATCTAATCCTTTCTTGATATTTATCATTGTATTTCCAAAGAATAAATTGCAAAAGAAAGCTCTATGTCTTTACGACACACCCAAAAAATCACGACCCTCCGTCCCTTTGCAAAAAAGACAGAGTAATCGGAATTGTGGTGTAGTTTATCACACAAGTGAATATTTTTGTTATTTTAGTTTTTGGTTATATGGAATATTTATAAATTCTGATGATTATGCAACAATCAGTAAATCACTGTCAGATAAGACTTGTACTAACCGGTATCTGATTTCTAATCAACTTTTTCATGTATTCTGTTTATTCAGAAAACATGAATGATTATGCAGACACTTTTTCCTTTTCACTGTTTTCAGATACAGATTCTCCGTAAGGAGCTATATAAATCAGCATCAGCATACCCGGTATAGCAAGAGCATAACAGATGATAAAGAAGTTTTCATAGCCTACACTGTTGATAATGTACCCTGCTCGAGACGTAAAAAGAGTTTTAGGCAAAGCAGACAGAGCCGTCAGCAGAGCCAGCTGAGTAGCAATATAATTCCCTTTGGTTTCCCTGCACATGTATGCTACGAAACACGCTGTTCCCAGTCCTGCTCCCAGATTTTCACCGCACACGACAAGAGACAGGAGAAAAGAATTAGGAAATTCAAAACTACCAGCCATATCGGAATGGAACGACTCGATTCCCAATCTCCCGAGCGTACCGTTGATAAATCCGTCAGATGAAACAAGGAAGGACACAAAATCCACCTGATTCTGCCAGACATGGGTAATAAAAACAAATCCCAGGATGGTAACTATCTGTGCCAGGCCAAACCACCATAATGCTTTGTTTATACCTATTTTCAGCATTATGATACCGCCGACAATGCTGCCTACGAGCAGGGCCCAGAATCCCACAATCTTGTTTACTGTTCCTATGACTGTTTTTGTATATCCCATTTCCATGTAAAAAGGTGTAACAAGTGCTGTTGCCATGCTGTCGCCGAACTTATAAAGAAAAATAAACATAATCATGGCCAGAAGACCTATTCTGCCCTTGCGATCAATCAGTTCCTTGAATGGTTCAACCACGGATTCCTTCAATGATCGCTTGGCTGTTCTGGCTACCTGAGGTTCTCTTATAAAGAATGTTGTCATCAGACCGACCAGCATAAACAAGGCTGTTATTATAATCGTCAGACTCCACGGCAGATGATCACTTAAAAACAGGGACAGTGTTCCGGGAATCAGTCCGGCAAAACGATAGGCATTAACAAAGATTGAATTGCCCAGTCCCAGCTCCTCATCAGACAGAATTTCTCGCCGGTAGGCATCTAGAGCAATGTCCTGCGTTGCGGAAAAAAATGCCACAGTAAAATATAAAATCATTATTATGTTCAGCTGAAACCCGACCTTCGGCGAACAGAACCCCATCATTATGAAGCAATAAAGCAGAATTATCTGAGTAAGAAACATCCAGGTTCGACGTCTCCCCACACTGTTGGAATAAAACAAATCAAGAGCGGGAGCCCAGATGAATTTCCATGCATAAGGAATCGTCAGAAGAGAAAGAGAACCGATGGTACTAATGTCTATTCCTTCATCCTTAAGCCATGCCGCAACCAGATTATACAGAAAATAAAAAGGCAGCCCGGAAGTAAACCCCAGGCAGATGCACAAAAACATTCTTTTGGAATAAATTCTAGACAATACGGAATTCTGTTTATCTGTTTGAGCCATGATTTTATTATTTTCTTATTCTGTTTAATCTTTAATTATCAACTATTCAGCGTAATATCATCCATTTATTAACATAAACAATGACATTTCAAAACACACAACGATACTCAGGTAAACATCATAGCAAATATTAATTTTTTTTCTCTTAAAAAAACTTATTCAGACCAATATAATTGATAAAAACAGCTAATCATCGCAAAAAATATTTAAGAAAACAAAAAGGCAGAACAAAAGTTCTGCCTTTTTCTTCAAATAATTCACAGGAAACTGCTGATAATCTTCCGACTAGTCCCTGAAATTATTAAACTGGAACGGCTGACCTAGTTCTGAACTGCGAACAAGGGCAATAACTTCCTGAAGGTCATCTCTCTTTTTACCGGTAACACGCACGGTTTCGCCCTGAATCTGGGTGGTAACCTTGATTTTTGAATCTTTAATAAGTTTAACCACCTTCTTCGCCATGGCCTGATCTATACCGCTTTTAAGTTTCACAAGCTCGTTACATCTTTTTCCTGACGGTTCAGGTTCCTGAAAATCAAGAGAAGCAGGATCAATATTACGCTTGGACATTTTGTCACGTAAAATGTCATTCATCTGCTTAATCTGAAAATCAGCATCTGCAGATAATTTAATCTGCTTATCCTTTTCAACTAAGGTAAAGGTGGCATCAACACCTCTGAAATCAAAGCGGTTGGTAATTTCACGATTAGCATTGTCTACAGCATTCTGAACTTCATTCATCTGAAGTTCAGAAACAATGTCAAAAGAAGGCATACTCACTCCATTTATAACATACAGCACGAAGACGAAAGACTTCAGCACCGTTTCAAACATACAACGAATATCAGTCAGGAATCACTGACTGTCCGAAAAGACCATAGGTCCTCACGTTAAATTATTATTACTTAACACGGTTCAGAATATTTTTATAACCGTCAAGAAACTGTTCAGCCTTACCGACAACTGACACGCCGTCCATTCCACACTGTTCATAGATTTCAGAAGCGGTGGCCTGTTCGATAAACTCATCCGGAATACCAAGATTAAGCACAGGACATACCAGATAATTTCTGCTTACAAGCCTTGCAACCTCTTCCCCTGCTCCACCTTGTACAACTCCGTCTTCAAGAGTTACTATAACACTGTGTTTTCCGGCCATGGATACAATCAGTTCTTCATCCATTGGCTTAACGAAACGCATGTCAACAACAGTGTAGTCCTTATGCTGTTCATTTACAGTTCTGTAAATATCATGAACCAAAGGCCCCCATACAATAAAACAGATATCCTTTCCTTCCCTGAGAACATTCCCCTTTCCTATTTCAACAGTAGCATCAGTAACTTCGTTGTCAGAGAATATTCCTCCACCTCTAGGATAACGCACGGCTGCAGGATGTCCGTATGCCAATGCGGTATTAAGCATCTTCCACTGCATTCCAAGCGAACTAGGAGTCATCATAATCATATTCGGTACAGACCGAATAAATGCTATATCAAAAACACCCTGGTGGGTAGGGCCATCAGGTCCTACTACGCCGGCTCTGTCTACAGCCACGACCACGGGTACATCCTGAATTGCCAGGTCATGAATTATCTGGTCATAAGCTCTCTGAAGGAATGTGGAATATACACAGACCACCGGCAGCATACCGCCCGCCGCAAGCCCGCTGGAAAGAAGCAGAGCATGCTGCTCAGCTATGGCCACGTCAAAATAACGGTCTTTGTATTTCTGGGAAAACGGCACCATTCCTGAACCGGAACACATTGCAGGGGTTATACCCATAACCTTTTCATTATGTTCGGCCGCGTACATAAGCCAGTTTCCGAAATTTTCATCAAATGTATTTCGCTTCTTGTCAGATGTTTCCACTCCGACAGGCACATCAAATTTCGGAACCCCGTGATATGCAGTAGGATTTTCCTCTGCAGGCTGATATCCTTTTCCTTTAATGGTACCTACATGAAGAATTCTCGGACCTTTTAACTGCTTGAGGTTCTGAAGTACAGACACCAGTGTTTCTATATCATGCCCGTCAATCGGTCCGACATAGTTAAATCCCAGTTCCTCAAACAAGGTTCCCGGAAGCATCATTCCCTTAAGATGTTCGTGTGCCCTTATGGCAAATTCCTTGATTTTAGGCAGAGAAGACAGGGTTTTTCTCCCCTTCTTCAGCATATTGTTGTACGAAGGGGCACTGAGCCACATGGCCATATGTTTGGACAGACTCCCAACGCTTTCAGAAATACTCATTTCATTATCATTCAGAATGATGAGTACATCTTCATTAAGGTCACCTGCATGATTCATTGCTTCGAAAGCCACGCCGCCGGTCAAAGCCCCGTCACCTATGACAGCAACAACCTTCTTGTCATTTTTCTCAATTCTGTTGGCGATTGCCAGTCCCAGAGCTTCGCTTATGGAAGTACTTGCATGACCTGTGGAAAACACATCATATTCACTTTCCTGTCTCCACAGGAAAGGATGAAGTCCGTTTTTCTGACGTATGGTTTTCAACAGATCTCTTCTTCCTGTTAAAATTTTGTGGGGATAAGCCTGATGTCCCACATCCCAAATAAGCTGGTCATGAGGAGTGTCAAAAACGTAATGCAGTGCAATGGTAAGTTCTACAGCTCCAAGTCCGGAGGCAAAATGACCACTCGTCTTACTCACTGTACTGATTAAGAAATCTCTAAGCTCAGAAGCCAAGGAACTCAGCTTACTCACCGGAAGTTTCTTTAAGTCCTTGGGAGAATCTATCTTACTTAACAGAGGATACTGTTCACTACTCATCTGTTAATGATCCCTTTCTACTATGTACATGGCAAAATCCTGCAGAATTCTGGTATCAAAAGGCAGCGCAGCGACTGAAGCCACTGCTGTTGAAGCCAGAGATTTGGCATATTCCTTGGCTTTTTCTAATCCCATAAGCTTTGGATAGGTGCTTTTGTTTGAATCAATATCCGATCCCTGAGGTTTTCCCAAGGTTTCGGTATCGGAAATTATATCCAAAACATCATCCCATACCTGAAATGCCAGACCTATGCAGTGAGCATAGGTACGGAAACCTTTTTTGATGTTCTCATCAAGATCCTTAACACACAGAAGACCTAATTCCACCGCACTTTCAATCAGTGCTCCGGTCTTGTACTGATGGACCTTCTCAAGTTCACTCTGAGAAACCAGACGGTTTTCAGCTTCAATGTCCAACTCCTGACCACCGCACATCCCCTGATAACCGCTTCCAACGGCAAGCACTTTAAGCATTTCAACCTGATTAGAAAGCATATCCTTTTCAAACTCCGCTTTCGCAAGAACCTCAAAAGCAAAAGCCTGCAGAGCATCACCTGACAGAACCCCGGTAGCTTCACCATACTTCTTGTGCACAGTAGGATGACCTCGTCTCAAATCATCATCATCCATAGCAGGTAAATCGTCATGAATCAGCGAATAGGCATGAATACACTCTATGGCGACAGCCGGAGCATCAGCAAGCTTAAGATCTGCGTTCAAAGCATTGGCTGTTGCATACACCAGAAAAGGACGAACGCGCTTTCCTCCTAATAAAGAGCCGTAACTCATGGCCTCCTTTAGTTTAGGAGCAACGACAGGTAATCCATCTATAGCCTGTTTTAATTTTTCATTAACTCTTTCCTGATACGCTGTCAAAACTTCCTTTAAAGTCATATCACTCACCTATCATATACGTGTATCTGCTTTCTTACATTCATTATACAGATTATTGTTAATATATTCTAAACTATATTCCGGCATTAAAATCAGAAACGACATCATCTCCTGTTTTTGTTCCGTTTGCCAGAGATTGACTGTCGGTTAGTATTTTTACTTTTCCTTCTGCATCCTTTAAAGCTTTTTCACAGTCTTTAATCAGCCCCACCCCCTGTTCAAAAAGACTCAGGTGCTCGGATAACGGCAGTTTTCCAGACTCCATCTTCTTCACAAGTTCATCAATCTGTTCAAGCATTTGTTCAAGAGTCTGAGGATTATCCATAAGTTAATTTCCACCGATCAACACAAAATATTTACTAAAAGGAGGCAATAAGTCCTATAATGCGACCTTAAGAAAGAATGATTATAGCACGGTATCATTTTTCGTGCGATACATCGAACGAATGTGTTACCTCAGCCAGATTATTAACAGCCCCGTTACTACACAGATATGAAAACCATCAGATATCACGGAAACATCCGAAAAGCAAACAACAGAGCTGACTTAAAAAAACTTCACGGGAAACCAGTGGCCTGCATTATAGGAGCAGGAAGTATCGGTCAGTTGACAGCCGAACTGCTCAGACGCAAAGGTTTGTTTAAAACCTGTTTTATTGATACCAGAATCAAAAAAGAAAAACGTGTTACCTGTTCCTGTGAATCAATAAACAGCGGGACAACATACAGATGTTCCAAAGGGGTGTATCCTGAGTCCTTTGTAAAAGCTGCTGATTTAATCATTATCACTGTGAAAGCATTCTCTGTCGCCAAAATCATCAGAGACATAGCTCCTCATCTGAATCGTAAAACGCCGGTTATTCTTATGGTTAACGGTTTCGGAGCCCAGGAAGAATTAAAAAAGCTGACTCACGAAAACAGACTTTATCTGGCTTCCACCTCAAACGGTGCAACTCATAAAAAGTACAGTGTATTTGAAAAAGGACTGGGTACCACCTACGTAGGACCTCTGAAACACGCAAAAGAAACCGAAGTTATAAGATATTTTGTAAAAAGTCTTCCTTCAGGAACATATACTGATGCCATTTATGACGAGCTTCTGAGAAAACTGGCAGTAAATGCCGTAATCAACCCTGTAACAGCCATAAGAAACTGCGTGAATGCCGAAATTCTGCGCGATCCGGAAATTATTAAGAATATCATAACCGAAATAACTCCTGTCCTCAGAAAATTAGGACTCAATGACTCTTCTGAAAGTCTGCAGCGCCGTGTTGAAACCGTAGCGGCAAACACGGGAACAAACTATTCATCCATGCAGCAGGACTATTATTACGGCAGATTATCAGAAATTGATTACATTTTAGGAATTTTAATCAAAAAAGCCAAAATTTATGGTATAAAAACTCCATGTATAGATAATCTTTATCAGAAACTGAAAAACATGTGATTAAGGAGTTCTTATGACCTCAGCTCTTGTAATTATGGCTAACGGTGCGGAGGATGTGGAAACCATCTCCGTAACTGATATTCTATCCAGAGGAGGAATAAAAGTTACCACAGCAGCCGTATCAGACTCTTCAACTGAAATATCAACAGCCCACGGTCTGACCATTAAGACCGATATTCTGCTCAAAAATGCCAATGATAATTATGATGTTGTAGTTGTACCTGGTGGATATGACGGTTCCATAAACTGCAGAAAATCAGAGCTTGTAGGGAACATTCTAAAAAAACAAAGAGAACGTGGAGCCCTTATTGCTGCTATCTGCGCCGCTCCGGGATTTGTTCTGGCTCATCATGGTATCCTTGACAACACTACTGTGGCAACCGGTTATCCTGGAACCACTGATGAAATTCCCGTCAAATCAGACAAGGATGTGGTTATAGACCCTGTTAATAAGATTATTACAGCTCAGGGGCCTGCTTTTGCGGCAAAATTTGCCTTCACAATTCTAGCTGTTCTCAAAGATGTGGATACAGCTAACAAAGTTGCATCAGGAATGCTCTATACTCATGATATTACCGCTTAATTTTAAAGAAGATGAAAAAGACCGGCACACCGGTCTTTTTTCATTCATATTATTACCTGTGTCATATTAACACCTTCCGGAAAATTTGTTTCATTGTATCCGGAAGTTGCAGCAGATACTTAAAGAGCACAGCAGCTCTGCTGTTTTTCTCTCTGACGATATACCTTGACATTCTGGAAGCCCTGATCCTTTAGATACATGGCCTGCATCTTGCTCATAACTCCCTTGTCGCAGTACAGGAGATAGGTTTTTGTCTGATCAAGATCTTTAAATACGGAAGAGATCTTAAAGAACGGAATTGTCAGATGTGGTTTATCTGTCACCAGAGGTTTTGCATCGATTTCATCCTGAGCTCTGATATCAACAACTACTTCATTGCTTGCTGCATAATCAGTAATTTCCACATCTCCGCCAATCATTTCCTTTGTATCTTCTGGAATATCCCTTATATCCATCCATTTTGATGCTTCAGCAAGTTCATCAATAAGAGACATGTCAATCTTGCTTTCTTCAGACTCAACAAAATTGATATCTGCTTTGACTGTCGGACGATCGGATATAACTCCACAGTATTCAGGCATCGTTTCCGCAAAATGGATGGTACCAATCTCTCTTGCCTTATCAATGATGTCCTGCTTGTCGGTCACGACCAAAGGTCTAAGAATCAGAGTATCAGTTACTCTGTCTATCACAGACAGATTGGTAAGTGTCTGACTTGACACCTGTCCGACGCTTTCGCCAGTAACCAGAGCACCGGCGCCAAGCTTTTTGGCTATTATGGATGCAATACGCATCATCATGCGTTTTAAAATCACACCTCTTACACTGTGATCCGTTTTAGTAAGAATTTCACCGACCATCTTTTCAAACGGAACACTGATAAAACGAACCTTGTGAGATGAAGAGAATTTATCCCAGATATAGTAACTTTCCTGCTTAACACCTATTTCATGAGCGTTGCCCCCCATGTTAAAGAACAGGTAATGCACACGACAGCCTCGTCTTATGAACATATATGAAGAAACTCCGGAATCGAAACCGCCGGAGATAAGACTCAGAACCTCTTCCTGAGTAGACAGCGGATATCCTCCCATTCCCTGATAAACGGAAGTAATAAGAAACATGCGGTTATTGTCAATTTCAAGATTTATGGTCATATCAGGATTTTTCAGTTTAACCCCCTTTGAACTGAAATTCTGATTAAGACCGCCACCTACGTATTTTTCAACATCAATAGACTTAAAATCCTGATTTCCTTTTCTTTTTACACGTACACAGAAAGTTTTATCCTGAATCTTTAAACCGTATACGGCAGCTACCTTCTCGTATATATCATGCATTGAAGAATATTCATATTCCTCAGATTCCAGAATCGTATGAATTCCGGGAATACGACAAAGGAATTCGGCGATCTCGGCAGGAGTTTTAGAACAAGGGCTTTCTTCATCTAAACGAACTACAAGCTTATCCCAGCAGTCCTGAATTTTAACCTTGACAGAAGCTCTGTTGAGCACGTTTCTGATATTTCGCTGCAGAACCTTTGACATTTCCTGTCTGACAGATTTGCTTTTTACGATGATTTCAGGGAAAAACTTAATAATGTATTTCATAAGGAGTATAACTATGTGTGTAATAAAAACAAGGACACAAATTCATTGTGTCCTCTAAAATTCCATATCAGAGAAGCAAGCTTTGACTTAAAGCGTTACTTATTACTCATGATCATGCTTGTGACAGCAGCATTCATGTTCTTCATCATGTTCATGATGATGCTTACCGCAGCATTCGTGCTCATCGTCGTGGTCATGATGATGTTTGCCGCAGCATTCATGTTCTCCATCATGGTCGTGATGATGCTTGCCGCAGCATTCATGATCGTCATCATGTCCGTGACAGCAGCCGTGCGCACCGTGAACGTGGCCATGTTCAATTTCTGAATCTGTAGCCTGTCTTACATCAATAATGTCAACCATAAACTTAAGAGTCATACCGGCAAGAGGATGATTTCCGTCAACCACAACAGTATCTCCCTTGATTTCCTTCACGACAATAGGCTTCTTTCCCATGTCTGTATCAGCAAGGAAACTGTCACCGACATTAAGTTCCATGCCTTCAAACATATTGATGTCAATTTCCTGAATTAATTCAGGGTGTCTGATTCCGTATGCTCTGTCCGGCTGAACAAGAACATCAATCCTGTCCCCTTTTTCCTTACCCATCAGTGCATCTTCAAGACCGGGAACAATATTTGAATGACCGATAAGAACTTCCATGGCATCCTGACCATTAGTGGTGTCAAGAACCTGACCATTTTCATCAGTAACAATGTAATCAATTGATACTACAGTATTAGAGGTAATTTTCATAAATGAATAATCTCAGCAAATCATTTTAACCAATTTAGACAAACCTCGCTGATTATAACATAATGAATTGTATTAATACTTTAAGTTCGTTCTTTAAATTTATCTCTGTACACAAATTACTTTCTGAACTCTCACCTTGTGTTTCAATCTAAAAGTATCATCTACCGTCAATTTGAAGGAATATATCATCAAAAAGAAACGCGTTAGGTAATACTGATATTTTTTGCAGTGTGACAGCTTACTTCCTTGTAATCAACTCTTTTACTTCTGTAAAAAATAATTCTTACAATAACTTAATAAGTTCCTGCCCACGAACTCCAACAGAACATAAACTTATCTTTATTTAAAGTATATGATATATTAGCTTGCAGAAAATTTAATACATACCTCTGTACATTATTACTTTTTATTTTAGGCAATACCGGACACTGTTAAAGACGTTTCCGGTACAACATAATGCATAAGCAACCATATCACGTATCAGCGTTATATGTGCTTAAATCAGAATTAAACGAATATCATGATCTACATCAATAATCTGGAAATAATGCGTGGGACAAACTCCCTGCTTAAAGACGCAACTGCCACAATATACCCTCACAAAAGAGTCGGCCTTGTAGGGCGTAACGGGTGTGGTAAATCAACACTATTTGCAGCCATAAAAGGAGAATTATCACCTGAATCAGGAGAAATAATTATCCCTAACGGATGGGTTATAAGTTCTGTGGCGCAGGAAACCCCCGGACTTGATAAAAGTGCTCTTGATTATGTAATTGATGGTGACACCAAATACAGAAATCTGCAGAAGATGATGGAGGATGCAGAAAACTCACACAATGGCATGGCCATGGCGGAAATACATGCAGAACTTGAAAATATCGGAGCATACACTATCAAAAGCCGTGCAGAAACACTGCTTACAGGTTTGGGATTCAGTCAGGAAGAATACAACAGTCCAGTTAAAAACTTTTCAGGTGGATGGAGAATGCGTCTGAATCTTGCTCAGGCCCTTTTATGCCCATCAGACCTGCTACTTCTTGACGAACCGACGAACCACCTCGATCTGGATACTGTAATCTGGCTTGAAGACTGGCTCAAGAACTACAGCGGAACACTGATTATCATTTCACATGACAGGGATTTTCTTGACAATATATGTACCCATATCATCCATATGGAAAATCAGAAACTGAACATGTATACAGGTAATTTTACAAGCTTTGAAGAAGAAAGAGCCCACAAAATTAATCTTCAGCAGGCTCTCTACGAAAAACAGCAGGCTCAGCTGGCACATCTTCAAGCTTTTGTAGATAAATTCAGGTACAAGGCAACAAAAGCGAAACAGGCCCAGAGTCGTCTGAAAGCAATGGAAAAAATGGAAAGAATCGTACTTGCTCACTACGATTCACCTTTTTCTTTCGAATTCAGAGACAGCACTGAACTTCCTCAAACACTTGTAAGAATGGAAAATTTAAGTGCTGGATACCCTGATAAAACCGTCCTTACAGATGTCAAAATCAACCTTGTTCCAGGATCCAGAATTGGCCTTCTCGGTAGAAACGGAGCCGGTAAATCCACCTTTATAAAGACCATTGCAGGAACTTTACCTCCACTTGGGGGCTCAGTAGAAATAGCCAAGGGGATAAAAGTAGGATACTTTGCCCAGCATCAGCTGGAATATCTGGATAATGATGGTACACCATTATCACACCTTACAAAGCTTGCCGATAATCATAAGGAACTGGAGCTTAGGTCCTTCCTGGGAGGCTTTGGCTTCAGCGGAGACAAAGCCCTGGATAAAGTTGAACATTTCAGCGGTGGTGAAAAGGCAAGACTTGTTCTTGCCCTCATTGTTTGGCAAAGACCAAATTTATTACTGCTTGACGAACCGACCAACCACCTTGATCTCAATATGAGAGAGGCAATCATTCTAGCTCTGTCCGACTTCAAAGGTGCTTTAATAGTTGTTTCTCATGACAGACACCTTCTGAAAACAACAACAAATGAATTTTATCTTGTAAGCGAAGGTAAAGTTTCACAGTTTAATGGTGATTTGGATGACTACCACAACTATCTGGTTGAACTTGACAAGAAGAACGAACAGCAGAAAAAAGAACTCAGCAGATCTCAGGATGAAGGTAAAAGCAGTTCAAAGTCAGCATTTAAATCCAAAGAACAGAAAAAACTGGAAGCAGAATTCAGAGAAAGACTTCGTCCTTTAAAGAAAGAAATTGAAAATCTTGATAAAAAAATAACAAAACTAACCTCCGAAAAGAAACAGCTTGAAATTCAACTTACGGATGAAAGCATATATAATGCTGAACACAAGGATGAACTCCAGAAGGTCCTTCTACAACAGAGCAAAGTATCCTCTGAACTTGAAGAAGCTGAAATGCTGTGGATGGAAAAAAGTGAACTGTTAGAACAGCAAACAAACGAATTTAATCAATATCAGAATACAGATTAAGAACAGGAATAGAATTATGCTAAGTTATAGACACGGATTTCATGCCGGAAACCACGCAGATGTGCTGAAGCACATGGTTTTATGTCTTATTCTGCGTCAGTTAAAACAGAAGGGGAAACCACTAAGTTACATAGATACCCATTCCGGTGCCGGGGCCTATTCTCTACAAAGCGCCTGGAGTCAACAGACCTCAGAATATAAAAACGGCATTAACAAAATTTTGAACAATGAGTTACTGCTAAGAGAAGTTCCTGATTACTATAAGATTCTGAATACAGTAAACGATGGCGAGGAAACTCTTAAATACTATCCAGGTTCTCCCATGATTGCTGCACAGATGCTTGATGAAGCTGATAATGCACAGTTTTTAGAATTGCACCCGACAGAATACGACAACCTGAAATACAACCTTTATCATTACAAATACTGCCATGTACACCATCGTGACGCTGAAGAAGGTGTGTTGGCTTTACTTCCACCAGCCATACGCAGAGGTCTTATTTTTATAGACCCTTCATATGAACTCGAAAATGATTATAAACATACCGTCAGCATTGTCAAAAAGGCCTATGGGAAATTTGCACAGGGTGTATATGCCATCTGGTACCCGTTATTGGGAAAAGCCAGTGACCACAGCTACGAACTTGTAAGAAGCCTTACAAAGATCAACATAAAACGTACCATTAAAGCCGAGTTTACGGTATGTGCACAAGACACATTAATGGGTATGCATGGTTCAGGAATGATTATCTGCAATGCCCCGTATAATTTAATGGACAAACTTGAGATAATTCTTCCGGAAATCACAAAATCACTGGCATTGGATAATACCGCAAGATACAGATTGGAAATACTCACAAATGATGATTAATATGCATCAATGTGCGGATTAGACGGTATATACAATTACCTTATGGAAGAGACTTTCATACTGAAATTCTAAAATCACCAGAAAGGAAAGAAACATTTAAAATGATTCTTTCCTTTTTGCGTCTAACGATTTCTTTTTAGGGTAGCCAGACTTTAGGAACTTTTTATTAATTAAAGTTACAGGCTCACTTCAAATCATATACAAAAAAACCCGTTATCAATCACTTTGATTAGCAACAGGCTTTTAGTTATTTGTACTTTATTACTTAAATACTACCAGCAATGATTTGAATCAGCTGATTGTCCTCTACACGCATCAGTTGAACAGTTTGAAAATTTTCTTCCTAAACTGTTAATTGTTAATGTTTGGCAAGCCTGCACATCTCTAGTCTGAGATCCTCTGGCCTGTACAGTAATAAAATACTCATTACCATTATTTGAAATAAACTGTTGATAATTATAATAATTACTAACGCTATCAGGCAAAGGATTAACATTATTGTCAACGCAATTGGCATATGTGTTATTTAGTGAAAAACAGTTTTCAAACGCACTTACCAACTTTGTTAATTCCTGTTCAGCATCAGATCTTCTAGCCTGTACAACATAACTACGATATGAAGGAACAGCAATCATAGACAAAATACCAACAATAACAATGGTTATCAGTAACTCAATTAAGGTGAACCCCTTTCTATTATTTAAATCTACCATATTACCCTCCATACACATTAATCTACTTTTGGTACTCTAACTCTAACATGTGTCTGTACTATAGCTGCTGAACGGTTATTACCTACTCTGTCAAGTCCTCTTGAGGTGATTCGATAATATTCATAATTGAAATTACATTCCGAACCAGTAGCGTCGCAAGGACGAATCTCTCTCTGTTCAATGTAATAGATTGTTGTTCCATTATTTAGAACAACACAATTATTATTAGGGCATAAACTAGCATCCCATTCAGAGGCATTTCTATACCACGGATTATTCTGAGAATTAACCTCATTATTATTCCTAAGCCGTTTAATACCTCTGAAAAAATCAGCAGTATTAACTAAGCTACCGTCAATAGTCCACTGAGATACAGAGGGAGTTCCCTCCTTTTTAAACATATCAGCTCTTTTAGAAAAATCCTTTACATTGCTGGTTGCGGACAAGAAATTTATAGCTCTGTTTACACCTGAAATAGCGCTATTTGAACCCAGTGCGCGACCGTAATAAGAGTTGTCACTCTTCTGACTTTTAGAAGTAACACCTGCGAGAGTAACGGCAATAATTCCAATAATTACCGTTATCATCAATGCGACAACAAGTGCCACACCTCTTTGATTTCTGATAAACATAATATTGAATCTCCCTTACTCAAAATTAGAACCGTTAAACAAAGGAACAGTACCTGAAATTATGCGGTGCATTCTGGTTGTTCTATCATTTGGAACAACGTATTTTCCCATATTATCATTAGATACAGGATTGTTTACACATACGCGTGAACCGGTATAATTCATAGTTGACTTATTAAAGAAGGCGTCTGAAGGGCACGGACCACTAGGGCTAATTTCATTTTGGTCAAATAAAGTCAACTCAACTCGGCCATTATTGGTGTTCTGAGCTTTAATTACATTCTGACCTGTTTCCTGTGATGTAACGAATGAATATTTAACCAGATTTATAAACGGCCAAAAATCACCTACGGATTCTGCAGTAAAATAGGCATCACCCTCACCTGTGCGAGTAGTACCATACAAAATTCTCATACTTACAATTGAACCATCAATGACCTGAGGTGTGCCGACAGGTATATCCCAAGTGGCTGCGTCCCCCTGAAGAGCATGCTGTGCACATACAAGACCATTATTGTTCACAAAAATAAGCATTTCCAATTCCACAGTATCAGGGACACTGATACCTCGACAGTCAAAAGTATAGCCGTTTGCTACAGTGTTCCCGTTGTCATCTCGAACGTCATCTCTTAAGGAAGAACCAAAGAATCTGAACTTAATACTGTTGTTTCCATTGAATAAAGAACCACCATGGATAAAGACATCTCTTCTCCATGCATCTGTATTACTGAAGAAAGTATTTGAGCTAAAGGCTGAGCTCTCAGCCATAAATTTAGCTTTCTCAGCGTATCTTCTGTAGTTCATGTGCCCTGCCTGAAATATAAGATTATTAACAAGGTTATCCACCTGTCGTGCACTTTTTCCTGAACGACCTGTAGCACTGGATATACCAAAATTCAACATACTTGACGTCAGCATCTGATATAATCCCGCAACAATAATTGAGGCAACCAATATGCTTATCATAAGTTCTATTAAGCCAAAACCCTTCTTGTTTGATAAAATCATAACAACACCTCAATTCTATTGCACACAACTCCATGCTCTATACGACGTTTATTAAGAATCTCATCATTAACATTCCCCGTTATCGGACAGTAGTTATCCAAATTATCAAGAGATACAACTATGTCATTGCCATTCTGATCAGTACGATCACCCTTTTTCTTAGGTACATACGCAAAACTTATAGTTAACTGATAAGAATTTAATTTACTGAGAGCTGTCAAATTTCTTGTCAATCTAAACCTAACAGCCTGACTTACAATGGCTGGAGACCTAGCAAGCCTTGTGCAAACGTCCTCAACACCATTTGCCAAAACAGATACAGGAGAAACAGCCTGTCCCTGATATCTCAATTGAGTTTTTGCATTGGCGCAATTAAAATCAATCTCCTGTTCTCCTCCCCAAGCTAAATTACTTACAGAGTAGTTACTTACCTGAAACAACTTAATAAAATCCTGAAAAACTGCAGTTTCAGAAGTTCTGGCATAAGAACTGCTTAAAGCTCTGGAACTATAAGCCTGCAAAGCTGCAAAACCCAGCATAGCAACAGACACGATCAGCATTGAAACGAGAAGTTCCAGTAAAGAGAAACCTTTTTGCTTTCTATTCATAAATCACCTCAGTAGCCAACGCAATCAGTCGCGTTCTGTGTCATTTGTTTGGTTGTGTCGCCAGATGTTCTCATTACTATGGTCCAGGTAACAGCACGTCCGGATATAACACGACACAATCTTGCAGTGACGTTGCCTTGAACTGCCATAACATCTGTCTGAGCAGCCCCAACCAGACCAGACATACCATTCGGCAGAAAACGAATATTTGCATTCGGATTTGTTTGTGCATCAGTACCGACACTAAATCTGATATTGTTATCAGTTATATCAAAATTAGACACGAAATCATCATTATCGGTGAAATCTCCTCGTCCCGTAGCAAAGTTAGAGTTAATAAATGTACCAAACCCTCTGTTCCAGTCCCTTTGGTTAATTGGCTGTATTGTCACTGGCTGATTAGTCTGCTGGGCTGTGGTTCTTGCAAGATCAAATTCAGCAATTACAGCTTCAGCCTTTGTCGCAAGATCCTGCTCTAATTTCCAATCACGCATGTTAGGTATAGCCACCAACATTAGAATTCCTGCAATAACAATAGCCACAATCATTTCTAGTAGAGTAAAGCCCTTGTTATTACAAACTTTTTGAAACGTCACGCTTCCACCTCCTGTGTACAACGTATCCGTCATATTCAGATAAGTCATAATAATCTCCGTTAGACTCAATTTATAATAATCCACACTTTCCAATTTTAATAACTTTTTTAATCTTTGTTACACTTGGGTTAAATATTTGAGAGATAAATACAAAAAAAATTACACCAATGATAATTTTATGTAAAAAAAACAAAATTCTTATGCCAAATTAATCAATTTTTAGAATTTTTCTCTAATGCATCACTCCATAATATGTGATCTATCATTCATAAACAAGTTAAAAAATATACATTTAATTGTGTTAACCTTATTTCTATTTAGTTTTAAATAATATACTGCCAAAACAGTTATTCTCTATGAATTAACCTTTAAAAACTGCTCTCCCGTCTACACGGAATTTAATCTAAACATAATTCATGCATTCTAGTTTTTAAAAACAGACAAATATCGTGATCAATTTCAAAAACTGTTGTGTATTCACATATGTTTTATTAATAAAAAAATCAATATTAACTCATAAAAAAGTACATATTTTATAAAATTTTCTATTTTTTTTTACTTATCCAAAAATATTTATTGCACAAAACTGCATTTTTCACAATAATGCACAAACTAAAAAAATTTTTAACGCTTATTGAGAAGACCAGACTGATTTCGAATCTCCTCTTCTCTACAGCTATCTTTTGGCAGGGGTGCAAACCCATTTGTGAGGTGCTACTAGAAGCCCATGAACAATTTATTCAATACCAAACTTAATTACCGCGAGCTTATTAATAAGCATGGTTCACCTTTATTGATACTTGATAAGGCAACCGTTCGTTTTCAGTATCAGGAGCTCTCACGAGCCCTGCCGGATGTAACTCTTCATTACGCATTAAAACCGCTTCCCAACAAAGATGTTGTTTCTTCTCTTCTTGAAGAAGGAGCCTGCTTTGATCTGGCATCCAAGGGAGAGATTGATCTTGTGAGATCTCTTAAGATCAATCCTATGCAGTGTATTCACACCCATCCTATCAAGAAAGACAATGACATCCGTTATTCTTTAGATTACGGTTGTAATACTTTTGTTGTGGATAACGTGGAAGAAGCCAAAAAATTTATCCCGTACAAAGATGAAGTAAAACTTCTTATCAGGGTGAGCTTTCCTAATCCGGAAACACCTGTGGATCTATCAAAGAAATTCGGCGTCCTTCCCGAAGACTGTCTTGAGTTGCTCAAACTTGCCGGTAGTTTAGGTTTAAATATTCATGGCCTTTCATTCCATGTAGGTTCTCAAGTACCTAATGCAAACAGGCATGTTGAAGCTATTAACGACTGCGCCAAGATCATCAGAGAAGCTTCTGATTCAGGAATCGAACTCAAAGTTCTTGATATCGGCGGTGGATTCCCTGTTGATTATGAAAAAGCGGAAAGTACAAATATTTTCGACTTCTGTGCACCAATCCGTGAAGCTTTGAAGCAGATTCCATCAGAAATCAAGATTATCGCTGAACCAGGAAGATTTCTGAGTGCACCAGCCATGATAAACATATGCACTGTCGTGGGCAAGGCAGAAAGATTCAATAAACCATGGTACTATCTTGATGATGGTGTCTACTGCAGCTACAGCGGTCAGATTTTCGATCACGTGATCTATCCTAAGTTCACTCCTTACGTAGATGGTGACAAACATGAATCAGTTCTTGCCGGTCCTACATGTGACAGTATTGATATCATTGCAGAAAACATTGAGTTACCTGCTCTTGATATCGGAGATATCATCGTCGGCAAGATGATGGGAGCTTATACAATTTCTACAGCCACAGAATTCAACTTTATAAACAAGACTGATATTTTGGTTATAGATACTGAAAGAGATCCTGAATACCAGATTCCTGCTGCAGAATAACAGCACTATAATGCAAATACGTTCCTGCTTAAATACGGCAGAAAAAAAAGAAAGGGATGTTTAGCAAAACATCCCTTTTTCTTGCGTGTTTTAGACAATACATTCCACAGGGAAAAATCAGAGTTATTATAAAAAAACAAATCCCCTTCTTTAAATCCCGAGTAGATTAGAGAAGAGGATTTAATCAGATTACGTTCAGCTTAAGATTTCTTAACCTTTTGCTGGTTATAGTATGGAGCCGCATACATACGCTTTACATAATCACGCAGTTCAGGAGAAATTTTTGACATTCTTTCTTCAAATTTTTTCTTTTCCTCAGGAGCGACACCATCTTCAACGCCGGCTGAAAGAAGACAGGAAGGGAACATTGCATAATTCAAATAAATAAAGTTATCAATTGTCTGCGCAAGCTCTTCAGGTGTTTCAAAATCTCCTGAAAGAGGCTCGCCGGCAGTGATATTTACCCTACCTTTATAACCGTTTATACCGCCAACGATACTGTCAATATCTTCAAACTGAGATTTTACATATGTACCGTTTTTCTCTGTTTCAAATATTTCCTTTGCCTTTGCCTGATCACCAGGATCAAATTCATATGTTATGGAAACAGGAACAATGTTTAATGTTTTCACATAGTCCTTAAAAGACAGTTTTTTCTTTTTTCCATACATATAAAACATCTTGAGGATCGCTTCTTCGGTTTTGTCATTTCCGTCTTTAGCTCGACCTTCTCTCTGGGCAATCCATACATTATGGTTTTCTTCAATTGAACGACCGATGTACTCACTCAAATGAGCCAGGGCTTTAAGTTTGTCTCGTCCCTGAACCGAACGTTTTACTATGAAACTTTTATTCAGACGCATCAGATCGGTAGCCACCTTCATGCGAAGCAGGTTGTCGCCTATTGCAATTTTAACTGTATCAAGATTATTGAAATAGCATGCCATATCAATAAATGCAGGGTCGAGAGAAATATCACGATGATTGGAAATAAAAAGATATCCCTTTTTAGGATCCAGCTTTTCAAACCCCTTACAGGTAAAACCATCAGTGGTATCTCTGATAATACCTTTCATGAATCTTGCAACATAATTCTGAACCTGAGCAATAGTTTTAACCTTGGAAAAACGAAGTTTCAGGATAAATTTCAAAAAAGGCTTACCTAATTTTGACAGAAAATCCGGAAGAAAACCAAAAATTCTCTTGTAAATACCTGTTACTAATTCTTCATTATCCAGAATACTCTTAATGGCATCCTGAACCTCATCATCACGATAATGTCTGATGTCATCAAATTCAGATGATTCAGTTGTTATAACATTATTATCCAAAACAGACTCTTTTTCATTCTGTTCAACATTCTGAGCGGATGAATCTATGCTCATTTAAAATTTCTCCAAATTCAGAAAAATTATTCTTAAAAATGTAAATTTACAAACTGTATATTCCAGCCGATAAGCCAAAACAAACAAATGCTGATTATCAACTTTTTACTCAGCATGATATAATACACTATAGTGATTAATATCACAGGATATATTATGTTTAGCGTAAAGATCTTAATATACTAATGCAATTTTAGCAAATTTTGAGTATTATTCTCATTGAACGTATATTTAGTTATTAAATCTATACTTTATAAAGACAGCATGCTTATGAAAAGATGCTTCTTTTGATATCGCACCTGATAAATGTTGATAGCGTAAATTAAGGATAAAGAATGTTTGGTAAACCTCAATCAGATCCTACTCAGGAATGGTTTCTCTCTCATTGCCATGTACACAAATATCCGGCAAAAAGCACTTTGATTCATGCCGGTGAAAAAGCTGAAACCCTTTACTATATCGTTAAGGGGTCAGTTGCCGTTTTAATTAAGGATGAAGAAGGAAAGGAAATGATTCTTTCATACCTTAATCAGGGTGACTTTATCGGTGAATTGGGTTTATTTGATGAATCAGAAGATCCGGTTCGTACTGCTTGGGTTCGTGCAAAAGGTCCTTGCGAAATTGCAGAAATTTCTTATAAGAAGTTCCGCCAGCTGATTCAGGTAAATCCAGAAATTCTGATGCGTTTAAGTGCTCAGATGGCTCGCAGATTGTCAAAGACCAGTGGCAAGGTTGGTAATCTTGCATTCCTTGATGTTCAGGGTCGTATCGCGCGCACTCTGTTCAATCTGGCTCACCAGCCTGATGCAATGACTCACCCAGACGGCATGCAGATTAAGATTACCCGTCAGGAAATCGGTCAGATCGTAGGTTGCTCAAGAGAAACTGTTGGTCGTATTCTTAAAATGCTGGAAGAGCAGAATATCATCAGTGCTCATGGCAAGACCATCGTTGTATTTAACACTCGTTAATCATACAACAGCATAAGGTATTTCACCCCCTCACTTGAGGGGGTTTTATTTTGCGTATCGTTTTAATAGAACCATAAAAAAGGATGAACAGCCACGAAGCTGTTCATCCTTTTTCAATTATCAGATACCTGTATTACTTGCCGAATACTACTGACAGAGCCTTGTCAAAACGAGCAAAACCTTCGTTAATATCATCTGTGGTAATATTAAGTGCAGGGACGGTTCTTATCACGCTATGACCTGCAGTCAGCACAAATACACCTTGATTCAGACATTCTGAAGTAATCTTCTTTAACAGAGTCTCATCCTTAAGTTCAGCACCAATCATCAGGCCTATACCGCGAACTTCCTTAAAGCAGTCATACTTGGCATTAAGTTCAGCATAATGCTTTCTGAACAGATCAGCCTTAACATTTACGTCCTTTAAGAATTCTGGTCTGTTAACAAGTTCAAATGACTTGCAGCCTACGGAAGTAGCCAAAGGATTAGAACCAAATGTGGTTCCATGTAAACCAGGCTTGAATATTGAAGCAACCTTATCCTTTGCCATCATTGCACCGATAGCTATGCCTGCACCCAGTCCCTTTGCGGAAGTAAGGATATCTGGCTCAACCTGATAATGCTGGTATGCATACAGACACCCCGTTCTTCCGAAACCGGTCTGAACTTCATCAAAGATTAATAAGGCATCATTTTCATCACAAAGCTGACGTACACCTTTAATAAACTCTTCTGTTGCAGGAAGAATTCCACCTTCACCCTGTATAGGTTCCATAATAACAGCACAGGTCTTTTCCTTGGAAATTAGAGACTTCAGCTGTTCCAAATCATTAAAGTCAGCATGAATGATATCCCCTGGTAAAGGTCCAAAACCTTCACAGTACTTAGCCTGTCCGCCTACGGTAACATCAAACAGCGTTCTGCCATGGAAACTGTTATAGAATGAAATAATCTGACTCTTTTCCTTACCGAATTTTTCAAAAGCATATCTACGTGCCAGCTTAAGGGCTGCTTCATTAGCTTCACCGCCTGAATTTGCAAAAAATACCTTGTCAGCAAAAGTACTTTCAACAAGATGCTTAGCAAGAGTAATTGCCGGTTCAGTACACATGTAATTTGAAATATGCCACAGCTTATGAGCCTGCTCTTCCAATGCAGAAACGATTTCAGGATGACAGTGACCAACAACATTAACGGCAATACCGCCACCGAAATCAACATATTCCTTACCTGCATCATCCCAAAATCTTGAGCCGCTACCCTTTACGGCTACAAACGGAGCCGGGCAGTAAACACCCATTAAATACTTGTCAAAATCTGCTCTGGTAACTTTACTCATAAGAATTTATAACCTCACTATCATTTAAGCGTTGAATACTCTTACACGAGAACTCAATTTTACACTGAATACACCGGCAATACCACAAGCTGATGCCGTTCGGATTCCTGTTGCGACGTCCGGTGTATTTTCAAAAGATCCAAGTCTTATGCACGGACTCAACAGGCGTACATTCAGATATGCCCCACACTATTACAGTTATCATCTTGCCAACCGAACATAATGTGTTTTCAGCAAACGAAAAACTATAAAAAACAATCATAATCCATGTTTATGAATTATACTCACTTCTAATATTTATGCAATATTTTTGCATAAATATTCAATTATCTAACTTTTAGTGCCAACATGGTCAACCTCGTGTGTCACCGGCCCGTCTTTGTTTTCTATTTCCGATAACTCATTATACAGACGTTCCTGGTGATACCCAGAATTTTTGGTATACCTTGCTAAAAGATAATAAAAACCCGGCAGTACAACAAGAGTAACAACAGTCGCTATACTCATTCCAAAAAATATCACCGTACCTACTGCTCTTCTGCTTTCAAACCCCGAGCCGGTTGCCGTTATCAAAGGAACAGCGCCGATAATGGCTGTAAGAGAAGTCATTAAGATAGGTTTAATACGTCTGACCGAAGCCTTAATGGTTGCAGTTATCAGATCAGGACTGCCTTTTCTGAGCTGATTGGCAAATTCAACAATAAGAATACCGTTCTTAGTAACCATCCCCACCAGTAACAGCAGACCGATTTCACTGTATATGTTAAGTGACAGTTTCATTATCCACAAACCTAAAAGACCGCCGAATATCCCCAGAGGAATGGTAATCATAATTGCAACAGGGTGAACAAGGCTTTCAAACTGAGCCGCAAGAACGAGATAAGTGACCAGAACAGACAGTAAAAAAACAATCATCATTTCATTTTCACTGTCCCTGAAATTGCGTGACTCACCGTTTAACGCTACGCTCATACTTTTATCAAGATTCTTAGCACACCATGCGTCCATCCAATCCAAAGCCTCTCCAAGACTTTTATCAGCGGCAGGATGAGCTGAAATAGTTATGGCTTTCTGTCTGTCGAAATGCGGTAATTTTCTGGCTTTCGCCACCAGTTTGAATTCTGCCACGCTTCCTAAAGATACCATCTGACCAGAATCTGTTCTGATATTAAGAGAGGCTATGTCAGTAATATCTCTGAACAATTTCTCTTCTGCACGGATATACACATTGTATTCACTGTCATTCTCAACAAACGAGGTTTGTGTAGAACCGCCCAGATATGTCTGAAGAGCATTGGAAATATCCGTCATGGTTACACCGAGTACTGCAGCTCTGTCGTAGTCTATTACCGCTTCTATTTCTGGGGTTCTCTCACTGAAATTACTGTCCGCATTAATAATATATCCTGCTTCATTGGCATCTTTAATAAGTTTCAGAACAGAATCATTAATCTGCTCAAAGCTGTTCCCTTTAATTACGTATTTAATTGGCGAGCCTGATGTTCCCTTAAACCCTGGCTGATATATATATACCTTCAAATCAGCAATATTTTTTAATTTTTTATTCAGGAACTTGATAAATTCCGTTGAAGAAACACTTCTCCTGTTCCAGTCCTCAAGCTGAATAACAACAAAACCACTCTGATCCGAGCCCTGTCCAAGAGACGGGGTACTGAAACTCAGTGACTTGACAATCCCCTGCCCCAGCATAGGCAACAATTCATCTTCCAACGCAGTCATACTGCGTTTCATTCTGTGAATACTGGCACCCTCTTCGCCGAGGGCATATATGTAAACAACGCCTCTGTCCTCACTGGGACTTAACTGATGAGGAATTACCTGATAAAAAATCACCATAAAACCTATTATGGCCAGAAGAATTGAAGGGTACAGATAAACTCTTCTAAGCATCTGTCTCAGAAAACGTTCATACACATTTTCCATAGCTCTGATTACCCTGTCTATCAGATTTGAAATCCCCCTGCCCTCTTTTTTCTTTTTCAGCACAAAACCACACAGAGCCGGACTCAGCGTTAGAGCAACAAAACTTGAAAAGAATACGGCTAAAGAAAGGAGAACCGCAAATTCAATAAACATTTTTCCGGTAACCCCCTGAATAAAAACCAGAGGCAGAAAAATAATAATAAGAACAACCGAGGTGGAAACTATGGCAAATCCAACTTCGCCCGATCCCCGCCAGCATGCAGCAAGAACTCCCTCCCCTTTTTTGATATGAAAAGAAATATTCTCTACCATAACAATGGCATCATCTACCACAAGACCGATGGCAAGAATAAGACTTAGAAGTGTTATGATATTTATGGAAAAGCCCAAAAAATACGCACCTATAAAAGAAGATATCAGGGATATAGGTACCGTAAGTGCAGGAATCAGCGTGGTATTCCATGAACCTATAAACAGATATAAAACAACTATTACCAGAAATACCGTTATTGCCAGAGTTTCGTAAACTTCAGTAATGGAATTCTGAATATAGACAGTGCTGTCAAAATCCGTATCAAGAACAAAACCTTCCGGCAGATACTGTTTAAGTTCCTCAACCTTCTTTCTGATATTTTTGGACACGTCCAGAGGATTTGCATTTGACTGAGGAATAACACCTATACCTATACTTGAAATACCATTACGATGGTAGATACTTTCCTCATTTTTGGCTTTAACCTCAACAGTTGCCACATCTCTCAGACGAATTGTCTTGTCCATCCCGTCATGACGTATAGGAAGCAGCTCGAAAGTTTTGTTATCAATATATACTCTTTTAATCTGAACTGGAAACACCATGTCCTGATTACGTATTTCACCACTTGGAAGTTCAATATTTTCATAGCCAATCGCCCTCTTTATATCCTCAACTGTCACTCCCATAACAGCCATCTTCTGAGGAATGAGGCGTACGTACATTACTTTTTCAAGAGCTCCCACAAGTTCTATCTGGGAAACCCCGTCAACAAGACTCAGATTCTTCTCAAGAACATTGGTGGCATAATCTGATAGCTTTACCCTGTCGACAACTGAACTGGAAAGATTAAGCCAGAGTACTACTTCCCCGTCACCACTGTCTCTTGATACCATTGGCTCATCAATATCGTCAGGAAGTTTTTTTCTGGCTCTGGACACAGCATCTCTGGCATCAGACACTGCTTCAAGCATGTTTTTACCGGTTTTGAACTCCATGGATATCCAGGAGCGACCGCTTCTGCTGTTTGAAGTAATTTTATTGATTCCGGATATACCGGAAAGTTCATTCTCTATGATACGGGTAACTTTGGATTCAATAACCTCAGGAGAGGCTCCGGAATACGTGGTTACTATTGTCAAAGACGGATAGTCAATATTAGGAAGTTCACGTACAGGAAGTCTAAAAAAACAAACCAATCCGAATATCAGTAACAAAAGACTCATCACTGATGCGAATATCGGTCTTTTTATAGAAACTTCACTTAAAATCACAGCATCTGATCCCTGGTATTGTTCTTGTCTTTCTTCTTCAGAGGAACTTCACCGCCAAGAGCTTCAATATCATCCTGCTTTATAACAGAAACAGTATCGCCGTCATGAAGTCTGTCTACCCCTTCCACAACAATGGTTGTTCCAACTCTAAGTCCCTGATTTATAGCTATCATGGCTCCGTTTACGGGGCCTAAGGCAACCTTTCTTCTGAATACCCTGTTATCTTCATTCAATACGTAAACAAAACGATCATCTCCAACATAAACAAGAGATTTAAGAGGAACGACCGGAAGCTTTTCCGAAGCAAGATTAAGTGCTACCTGAAGCATCATGCCGTCAAGAAGCTTAAATTCAGGATTATCGAAATAGATACGCACACTGACAGCCAGTGTGTCTACATTCACATGTGTATCTATCTGTTTTACCTTTCCTCTGAATACATGTCCGGGCCATGCATCAGTGGTTGCAGTAACTTCCTGTCCTACAACAACTTTTGAAAGGAAACGTTCGGGAATAGGGAAATCGACATAAACCTGACTGATATCATCAAGCTGCAGCAGAACAACCCCGGGTTTAACCAGCTGGCCGGCAGTAATGTTGTGAAGGCTCAGTATTCCTTCAAAAGGTGCCAGAATATCACGTTCGTTTAGTTCAGCTCTTCTCGCATCAACGACGGCGGCCTGACCTTTTACCTGAGCTCTGAGCTGTTCATATGAATCCTGACTGACAACACCTTTGTTTATCAGCTTTCCTGATACTTCGAGACGTCTTTCATAATTCTTAAGAACAATCTCTGATTCTTTCAGTAAAGCCTTGTGCCTCTCATTTTCCAGCTGAATTAAAAGATCTCCGGACTTAACCATCTGAGTCGGTTTGACAAAAACTTTGGATATTCTGCCGGTAACTTCTGAAGTAATCTGTACAGAACGATTGGCATGTACTCTGCCAACAAGAGGAAGCTTAGTACCGGTGGAAGAATACTCGACCTCGGCAACTCTAACCGCCATCAGTGAATTATTTTCATTAGCGACAACCGGATATTTCAAAATCGATGAATAATTGACGGCAAAAAGAATCCCGCCAATAACAGCCATAAGCAATAAGCCACCTAGAATTCTCCACATACCGGTTGTCCTGTAATAAACTCTATTTAAGGTTTAGAAACTATAAAATGAAACCTACAGCCTTGTATACCTTATCAAGAATAATCTGAGCTCTGGCTGAAGCCTTATCCGCACCAGTCTTCAATACTTCACGCAGGTAAGTCTCGTCAGCACGGAGTTCCTTATAACGCTGCTGAACAGGTTCAAGGAAAGCAACAACCGCATCTGCAACTTCAGTCTTAAGATGACCATACATCTTGCCTTCAAAGTGCTTTTCAAGTTCTGCTACCGGAGTTTCTGTTACGGCACTCATTAAATCGAGCAGGTTGGATACACCGGCCTTGTTTTCCCAGTCATAACGAACAACAGGAGGTTCATCACTGTCGGTTACAGCTTTCTTCAGTTTCTTGACAATACTCTTAGGATCTTCGAGCATGGTAATAACATTATTTCTGTTATCATCTGACTTTGACATTTTCTTATGAGGATCCTGAAGACTCATTACACGAGCTCCAGATTCAGGAACAAATCCCTTAGGCAGTACAAAAATATCACCGTATAACTGATTGAATCTGTATGCAATATCTCTTGTAAGTTCAAGATGCTGAAGCTGATCTTCTCCAACAGGAACGAGGCTTGCCTGATAAAGCAGAATGTCTGCAGCCATAAGTACAGGATAATCAAAAAGGCCCGCTGTAGTACCGGCGTTGCCGTAACGCTGAGACTTATCCTTAAACTGAGTCATTCTGCTCAGTTCCCCCATCTGTGTATAACAGTTAAGAATCCATGAAAGCTGAGCGTGAGCAGGTACATGTGACTGTAGGAACAGGGTACATTTTGCAGGGTCGATGCCAATTGCCAGATACAGCGCAAGAGTATTAAAGCTTGCCTGATGCAGGGCTGCAGGATCCTGTCTTACCGTAATGGCATGCTGGTCAACAACACTATATACACAATCGTACTGTTCCTGCATTTTTACCCATTGACGCAATGCACCAATGTAGTTACCAATGGATAATTCACCTGACGGCTGAGCAGCACTAAACACTATTTCTTTCATAACAGTAAAGATTCCTAATTTATACAGTCCTTCTACCAGAACTTTATTAATGTAATTTTCAGGACACAGATACAGCACATGTCCCTGACACAACTTGAATTTTCAGATGGTATTATAACTTATTAATTGAACAATAAAAGAAGCTATTTAAGCTCTCTTATTATTTCTGAAATATCTGAAAATCTATCTATAATCCGACTGGCACCGGCCTTTCTAAAATCAATTCCCTGATTATATCCATATGTCACGGCAATACCGGGAATGCCGGTATTTACTGCCGCCTGAACGTCATTAATTGAATCCCCCACCATCCAGGAATCATACACATTGACATTAAGCATTGAGGCCACATAATTCAAAGGAGCAGGATCCGGTTTCTTTTCAGAAATGATTTCGCTGCCAAGCCAGTAATCAAAGCAATCAAGTAAACCAGACGGTGCCAAAACCGGCTCTATAAACCTGTGAGGCTTATTAGTAACCACCGCTAACTTTATTCCCAGTGATTTCAGTGAGGACAGTGTTGTAAAAACACCCGGATAAATGCAGTCTTTACAGTCACAACATGACAAATATGCTTCATTAAAAACATTACGAGCATCTGACAGTAACTTCTCATCCACATCAGTCAATGCAATATCACGCCTGCCAGCCAGTGCTCTGGCAACAAGTAATGCGGCCCCATTACCAATATAACTTCTCAGTCTTTCCATAGAAATCACCGGATAGCCAACTGCTTTAAGAGCCTCATTCACAGCATGTCCAAGCTGGCACGCCGTGTCTGCCAGAGTTCCGTCAAGATCAAACATAATAAGTTGGGGAACTCTAAGCTCATGCATTAGATTTTCTCCAGTTCAGAACGCATCGAAGATATAACTTTTCTGTAGTCATCTGAACCGAAAATAGCTGAACCGGCCACAAACATATTAGCCCCGGCAGATGCTATCTCACCGATATTATTTGGCTTAACTCCACCATCAACCTCGATTATCAGATCATCTCTACCGTTTTTCACAGCAGCGGTTCTTAATGCACTGATCTTTTTGAGAGCACTTGGAATAAAACTCTGACCGCCGAATCCCGGATTTACTGACATAATCACAACCATATCGAGCTTATCCCATACATAATCAAGCACATTCAAAGGTGTGGCAGGATTCAAGGCTAAACCAGCCTTGCATCCACGACTTTTGATAAGCTGAAGAGATCTGTCAATATGCTTAGATGCTTCAGGATGGAAAGTAATGCTTGTTGCTCCGGCATCAGCAAATGAACCAATCAAGTCATCAACTGGTGTTACCATGAGATGAACATCTATAGGAGCTTCAATTCCGTACTTGCGCAGGGCACTGCAGATTTGAGGTCCAAACGTAAGATTCGGCACGTAATGGTTATCCATTACATCAAAATGAACAACATCAGCTCCTGCATCCAATACTTCTTTTACATCATCACCTAAACGCGCCAAATCTGCTGATAAGATAGATGGAGCAATTATATATTTCATTGAATTTCCTTTTTAACGGCAGCTACATTTTTTGCCCATGGCTTTGTTTTCTTAATTGCATCAGGCAAACCAGAAATAGATTTCGTTGCTGAACTTCTGTCTTTAAAATCGCCATACATAACTATGTACTGCTGATCCTTTTGTCTGAAGAGAACCCATGAATTACCAACCAATTTAGCAATACGATCCGCCTCGGCCTTCTTTGAAGTAGCAACTAACTGCACAGTATAATGAGAATCATTCAATTCTTCAAAAGATAATTGTTTGTTTTCCTTAAGCTTATTCTGCTCAGCCAAATCGTCAGCCACTTTCTTTTCAGCTTCAAGTTTTGCCTTTAATTC
>NZ_JNKD01000011.1:0-62151 GCF_000701925.1 Ruminobacter sp. RM87
CAGATATACTTCTCGGTATTTTTAATCAGGTCATCCTTAAACTGCACCTGACCGAATATTTTATCTTCAGACATGCCATAACCTGGTTCAAAAGAGCACAAAGTAAAGTTAGAAGAGTGGACATCCATTCCAATATATATTATCTTATTCATAACGACCTTCATTCAATGTATGTAGTAAATTCATTCAATGTATGCGGTAAATCCGTTTCTGTTTTATTAACGTCTACAGTTTACACGGTAAATCCACGATTTGCATTCATTCGTGGAGGTCGTTTCATATTGTCTTTCTGGTAAACTGTCGGAGTCAGCAGATTAACAGTTTCGTTACAGGCTTTACGCAGGGAGAAAGGTATTTCCTCAAAACTGAGTTTGCCGGCTTCCAGTTTGGAAAAGTCCAGAATATTGTTAACAATTGACAGCAGGTTCTTGGCACTTCTTTCAATGGTCTGCAGGTATTCTGACTGGTTGTTTTTGAGAGGCGTCTTATAAAGCTGCTGCGCGAACCCTATAATACCGTTAAGAGGGGTACGCAACTCATGCGACATGTTGGCAAGGAATTCTGATTTGATTTTGGATGCTTCATTAGCCTGATTAAGAGCTGAGTCAAGTTCCTTGTTCTGTTCATCAAGCAGGTCCAGAGTCTGTCTTAAGTCATTGGTGGCTTCGTCAACACTGTACTGCATCTGGTTATGGTATTCAGACATGCTGTCAGCCATGGAATTGATGTATGTACGGAGTCGTTCGAGTTCGCCGTACATGATTCCGTTAACCTTGGTATTAACATTACCTTCACGTATTTCATAAATGGTCGTAGTCAGTCTGTTAATAGGGTCGACTATGATTCTGTTCAGATTAATTCCGAATAAGAGACTGAAAATTATTCCGAGGCCGAGAACAACAAGAGCTACGGTTACGCTGGAGTACATGTCGATAACAGTCTGCTGGGTGATAAGGTAGATGCATACATAACCTGCAATCGGACGGGGATAGTTAATCTTGCTGTTCGTGAAACTGAGCTGCTCTTCCTCTCCTTCGTAAGGAGACTTGGTTTTGTCAATGAACAGCTTGAGCATATCGGCTTCATTGTAAGTATATATCGGCATACGCATAATGATGCCGCTTTCAGTATATTCAACGCTTGCAGATTCGTAAATGTACTGATTTTTCAGAGGATCAAGGCGGAACTGATTGATTTCCGGAGCGGAACTTGAAGTGACAAGCATGTTGTTGTCATGATCGAAAACGGATATGGCCAGAATATCGCGAGAATTTTGACGATGAAATTCATTAATCAGTCCCTGAGCCAGAATTTCATCGCTCTGAGACATGGCGTAACTTAGACTGGTTGCCAGGGGGCTGAGAATTTCCTGTCCGTGATCAATAAGCTTGTTATTTAGCCTGGTATAGTTACTGAACAGAAAATATGTCATCGTGGCTAAGCCGACAATCAGTAAAGGCAGAATTGAGTATATTAAAATTCTTGTGCGCAGACCATGCCGATTCATTTGAGCCTCTTACTCGTTAATGATAAAAGAATCGAAAAAGTATATAATATTCACCAGTTTCCTATTTTAGCAACTTTAAAGATTCTAAACTATAATATGGGCGATCTTTTAAGCCCAAATATGTCTCAGATTAGAAATTTAACTACTGCTTCTCCATGGGATTAAGCCGGGCAGATATTAATTGCAGAGGAAGTGAAGCCGCTGTGTGCCAGAGATAAAGCTTAAAGATTACAGTACCTCAAGGCATTTTGTGTTACAAAGTGTCTGTTTGAGATTGTGAATATATTTTCAGTTGCCGTTCATTGTTAAACATTATAGATAGAGTTGGGTATGGTTAAGTTTTTTAAACCTCAGAAAAAAGAAGTTTCAGCCAAGCATTTTGCCTTAAATATAATTGATGCGGATATCTCCGGACGTGGGGTGGCAAGAGACGGTAACGGAGTGACATGGTTTGTTCCTGGGGCTCTTCCGGGAGAAGAGGTCGTGGTAAGAGCTGTTTCTGTGAAAAAGAACAACATTGGTGAAGCTGAGCTTATCAGTGTAAAAAAAAGAAGTGAACAGAGAATTTCCCCAAAGTGTCAGTTTTCAGGTTGCGGTGGCTGTTCTCTTCAGCATATATCGGTTGAATTGGAAAAGAAGTTTAAAGCTGATGGTGTACTTCGTCTGATGAAAAAGAATCTCGGAATTGATCCGGGGGTACCATGTGAGGTGGTTTCCGGAGCGGAGTTTTTCTACAGACGTACAGCAAGACTGTCAGTAACAGGGGACAGAAAAGAGATTCATATCGGGTTTAGAGAAGAAAAAGGCAAGAATCTTGTTGAGATAGATTTATGCTGTGTGCTGCATCCTGAATTATCCGAGCTGATTCCTTCGATTCGTAAGATAATCAATCAGATTTCAAATTTCAAGCTTATTGGACATGTTGAACTTGTAAAGGCTGACAATATCGTAGCAGTTCTTTTCAGATGCATTAACAATCTGGAAGCTTCAGATCTTAAAACTCTGTTTAATTTCGGTAATGAACATGGGGTTGCCGTTTATATTCAGACCCGTCATGAAAAGGGAAAGGAAGATCTGGAAGATTGGGAAGAGCTTGATCTGCTTAATGAAGATGTTCTGAATGGTGAAAAAGGCCTGTATTATACCATTGATGGCAAAAAAATCTATTTTGTGCCTGGTGATTTTATTCAGGTGAATGATGAAATAAATAAACTGATGGTTTCCAGAGTAATGGATTATTTAGATTTGAATGATAAGGACAGACTGCTTGACCTTTTCTGCGGACTGGGTAATTTTACTCTGCCTATTGCTTCCAGATGTGAACATGTTTATGGCATTGAAGGTGTGTGGAATATGGTTAAGGAAGCACAGCTTAATGCCGAATATAATGATATTCACAATGCAGAGTTTTTTGTTCATGACCTTACTGATGACTTTGAAAAAACACTGTGGGCAAAGAGTGTATTTAACAAAGTACTTCTTGATCCGGGGCGTTCAGGTGCAGAGAAAGTTGTTGGTTATTTAATGAAAAAGAAGCCTGACACGGTGGTTTATGTTTCCTGTAATCCTCTTACAATGACTCGAGATATTCGTGTGGCTTTGGCAAATGGTTATAAAATCATTAAGTGGAGTGTCTTTGACATGTTCCCAAAAACAGAACACGTCGAGACCGTAGTTTTACTGTCAAGGGAGAAATAGGTAACAGCTGAAAGCCCTTGAAATCAAAGGTTTTGCGAGGTGTGGTGCTTTTTTAGGCATGACTGTAAAACCGGATTTATGCTGTATGTAAGAACATATCAGGGGCGGGAGATACAGCATAGTTGAGAATACTGTTTCACTATTTAGCAGGTAAAAGCAGGGTTGTGGATAGCGTTTTGATGTCATGGAAAATTGAAATTATATGGAATCAGAAAACAAAAGCGGGTTACCGGAACCATTGCCAGATGAGGAAAATTCCGAGGTAAATGGTGGAATATGTGAAATCAAAGAAGGCGACCATGATGGTTATGATGACGATATTCCTCCTGATGAAAAAGCTCAGCTTTTAATGCTTCTTGTCAGAGTACCGTTGCTACTTCTAGCAGTATGGCTGATTTTGCAAATATTTCCTATCCTGTTTATCCCTAATGAATCTGGTATAAGTAATAAGCCTGGTGAATCATGCGGAGCTATTTGCTTTTTTTCTGATACATTCTATGGTTTTGCTGTACCTGTAGTTAAATGTATAGCATTATTGATCTTAGGTGCTGTACTAATTCCTATCTTTTTATGGTGCGTGACGGGAAACAAAGATATTCTTTTAATAGTTTTGTTAGTAGGAATATTGATTCTCCCATTGATAGTTATATTTATGTTGCTAGTTCTACTGTAACATTGAGTGCCTGCTATATTATCTTTTTTAGGTTCTTTTAAGGGGCAGAGTGATGAGAGCATACGAACTTTTAAAAAAGTATAACAGAATGATTGTTTATCAGATTGTCCTTTTGATATTGATGGGATTGGCTATTTTTTCTCCTCCTATGTTGTTGTGCTTATTACCTGTCTTTTTTGTTTTCCTTGTTTTTTTTATTGTTCTCTTAACAAATTCAGTGACTTATTTTGAAAACTGTTCTTACACCCAATTAGCCCTTAAAAGCAGAAATATTAAAGTAATGTGCATTTTAATGCTCATTAATCTGGTATTTATGATATCGATTCCATTTTGGGGTATGGAAATAAGATGGGAGTATATGGTATGTGCTTTGTTATCCTTTGTCACTGAAATTGGGATGGGGGTATATTGTTTTCTTTATTTTTATGCCATCAGGGAGGTTATTAAGCAGATAACTGAAAATGATAAAGAGTCTGACAGTCACATGAAAAATCCGGTAAATGTTGCAGACGATTCCTTAAGAAAGATTCCTGACGAAAATGGAAACAGTTTAGAATATACAGTCGAACTTGGAATATTTGGTAACCTAGTGCTTCAAGTTATACTCGTAATATTGGTACTACTGGTTCTTATGGCACCAGTCGGTTATTTTGCCTATATAATTTATGGAATAACCCATTCGTAAATAAAATTATAGGGGAAACTGTTAGGGACTGAGAGACTTTATCTTGGGGGCTGTACTAATTCCTATCATTTTATGGTGCGTAACAGGGTACAAAATTCTTCTGTGGATAGCTTTGATTTTTGGGATTCCAATACTCCTATTAGTTATAATTATGTTGCCAGTTTTCCTATAGTGTTAAAGAATGTAGATGCGAAATTTGGAATATTATTTTGGTTGGGTGTAGATAGCGTTTGAAAGATTGAATTATATGGAATCAGAAAATAAAAGCCAGTTACCGGAACCATTGCCAGATGAGGAAAATTCCGAGGTAAATGGTGGAATATGTGAAAGCAAAGAAGGTGACCATGATGATTATGATGACGATATTCCTCATGATGAAAAAGCTCAACTTCTCAGAGTTCCTGTACTATTTTTAGTAGGTGGGCTTATTTGGTTTATTTTTCCATATATGTATATTTCGTCTGGTCTAAGTTTCAAACCTGGTGATTTCTGTGGATTCTTTTGCTTTTTTGCAGACATATGTTATTTGGGACTTAGACTAGCCTCGTCGGTAGTAGAATCTGTATTAATTTCTATCTTTCTATGGTGCATGACAGGATCTAAAAAACTTTTTTTTGTGGTTTTGTTTGCGGGAATATTGATACTCCCTTCGATTGTTTTATTTAGGTTTTTTGCACTTTCCCAGCATTAAATCTAATGTCTTAGGGGAAGCAGTGCCGGAGTTATCCCCGACACTGCCTTAAGCTTTATTCCATCAGTCCTCTCTTATCTTTCCCGGTACTTCCTGCCGATGTCCTGAGCCTTCTGCAGATAATAGTAGATCTGCCTGATGCTTAACCCGATCCGGTCTGCTATCTCCTTGACGGTCATCCCAGATCCCTCTTTCAATTCGAACACCTCTGCAATAAGAGGATCTTCCTGAATCATCAGATCCCGAATTTCCTCATACTGCCGCTTTGCCTCAAACAGTTCAGCCAGAACCGGTTCTTCCCGATGCTGCTCATTTTCGATCACCTCATCCCATGAAATGACGTTCGGCTGCCACTGATCACGGTATCCCGGAAACGGGCAGTTCGCGCAGCTGTTGCTGTCAGGACAGCGGATCAGCCGTGTTTTGCCGGGAACCATGCAGCGATTCTGACGATAGGTATTACGGTGACGGGTATGGAGCTCTCCAAGAAGGAAGCGGTACGTGGCTTCATCAGCCGGGGTGAGATGAACCGTGATCCTCTCATTCCCAATATACCAGGTTCGGCACTGGCTCCAGCTGATTCCAAGCGACTCCAGTTGTTCACCGTGCTCAATTTCAATCGGTGCTGCATATACCTCCTTGCCTTGATTCCTGAGTTCGTTAAGGGTTCTAACCTCATCAGAGGTAAGAGTTACATTATCCCATTTAATTTCTTTTGCCATTTTGGCTTCTCCAATTCGGAAAAACCGAAGCGGAGAAACCCTTCATGGCTTGTTGTCACTGTGTGCATTAGGTCACCTCGGGGAATACCCCGTTCGGCAGGTGACCAGTGGTGCATGACACTGGACGGTTAAAATAAAATCGCCTGTTTCGGCCATGCACTCATCAGTTCGCGACCTGATGAGCTTACGCAGGCGAGCGTGTTTATAAATCATGTGTTTTTTGTGCTTATGCAAAATAAGCCATAGAGACACAAAAAAAGCAGGCATCTAAAAGGGTGTCTGCTTGATGATCGTATTCTTGAAAAGCGTGATCTACTTAACAATAAATATGAGCGGCTGATTGTACATGTTTATTGGGAGTTCGTGGGGATATTTAGTGACCTTTCGGTATTAAGTGACGATTATTTGATAACAGCTAGTATATTTATTAAACGTTGTATCTTGAATATGCCAATATTGATGCTAGACCACTAAATGGATGAACAAAGCCTCAATATCATTATTGATAGAGAAAGAATTTGATTACGGTGATAAATATATATATTTTAATATATTTATGGAATAACATCTTCTAATTAGTGCATTTGAGCGTCTTCTTCACTAAAAAACAAATCTAAATGCGTTAGTTGTCTTGTTTTGTGAGATCAAACGAGGAATTAAATGTATTATTTGTGATAGTGTTAAAATGCTTTGTATTGTCTGTTTGGTGGCTAACAGGAAATTGGTTAGAGCAAAAAGATGATGTGGTAAACAACGGAGGATTTTACCAAGTGGAAAAGTTGATAGACATTAGGAGCTATCCGGTTGTAAATGTATTGAGTAAGTTACTTGAAGATAAAGCGACAAAACGGAATATCATTTGGGCCACTGATACATATTCTGAATACGGCGAAGAATTTACGGATAAGATGCAAATGAATACGAATTCGTTACTATGGCGACCAGATATTATTCGTCCTCGTATTCAAAAAACATGTGAGGAACAGGCTCAGAGAACACGAAAAAAAGCCGAAGTATTCACGCCTGTGTGGTTGTGTAATTCGATGAATAATCATTTTGATGAAGAGTGGTTCGGTCGAAGTGGGGTTTTTAATGTCGAAAATGAAGACAAAACATGGACAGTAACGGAAGGAAAAATAGAGTTTCCAAAGGGAAAAAATTGGCAACGTTATGTGGATTCTAGACGCCTTGAAATCACTTGTGGTGAAGCGCCGTACCTTGTTTCTCGCTATGATGCATCTACAGGTGATTTGCTTGTTCCTCCTAAGTGTCGTATTGGCATACTAGATAGAAAGATAAGAATTGTAAATGAAAATACTGCTACGCATGAAGATTGGGTAAAGTGGGTTATCAGAGCATATGAATCTTCATACGGTTATGAGTATCAAGGCGATAATTTACTAATTGCTAGAATAAACTTACTTCTAACATTTACAAATTATTATGAGGAACGATGGAAACAACTCCCGGATAATAAACTTCTAAATCGTATTGCTAATATTATTGCGTGGAATATTTGGCAAATGGATGGGCTTAAGGACGTTGTCCCTCTTGGAAAACCTTTATGTGAGTATAAACAGTTGTCACTTTTCGATGTGTTCGATGAGGAGTCTGAATATGAGTATAAAGCAGCACCATGCAGAATATTCAATTGGCGAAGTAATTCATCGCTTAATTTTATGGATTTAAAGGGGGAAAATATGGAAAAGAGACTCTTTGATTATATTATTGGAAATCCTCCGTATCATGAAGAAGCTCCTGGTGAAAGCACTAGTGAGAAGCCTGTATATCATTTGTTTATGGACGCTTCTTATTCTATAGGAACTTGCGTAGAATTGATTACACCAGCTAGGTTTCTATTTAATGCGGGAGGAACCCCAAAAGATTGGAATCAAAAAATTCTCAATAGTCCTCATTTTCAAGTTCTGGATTATGATGCGAATGCAAAAAATTATTTTCAAAATACTGCCATTACAGGTGGAATAGCTGTAACGATTTATGATGAACGAAAAGAAGTCCCTGCCGTTGGCCAGTTTATCCCCTATAAAGAGTTGACAAGCATTTGCAGGAAAGTTCTTAACAAAAAAGGATTTTCAGCGTTAAGCGATATAGTGTCAGGTAGAACTCCTTATCTATTTACAGATACCCTTCATGAAGAATACCCAAATGCAAAATCGTTGTTAAGTAAGGGGCATATGTACGACATTTCGTCAAATGCTTTTTCTTCGCTCCCTAATATTTTCTTGGAAAAACCTTTAACTGATTCTGAGTACTACTACCGAGTATTGGGCCGGTTAAACAATGAAAGAGCATATTGCTATATTCTAAAAAAATATGCACGGGGACGTATCGATAATTATGTTGGAAAGTGGAAAGTTTTTTTACCTAAAGCTAATGGAGCTTCAGGAATGTTAGGTGATGAACCTGCAAGACTAATTTCTAAACCTGTCATTGGAGAACCAAACGATATTGCTACGGATACTTTTCTTTGTGTAGGATCATTCGAGACTCCAGATGAAGCAAAAGCTTTGCTTAACTATCTATACACTAAATTTGCCCGGGCATTACTTGGATCATTGAAAGTAACACAGATTAATGCAAAAGAAACATGGAGGAATGTTCCTTTACAGGTTTTTACAAGTGCATCAGAAATCGATTGGACAAAGTCTATTCATGAAATAGATTTACAGTTATACGATTACTACTCTCTTAATGAAGAAGAAATTTCTTTTATTGAAATGCACGTAAAGGAGTTAATGTGATGGCGAAGATTACCATAAAGACAACCTCTAAGGTTATGCCTCAGTGCTATGCTTATACCACTCCAGGTGTGCCATCTCATGATGGTTGGACAAAGTTAGGTTTTACCGAACGCGATACTGAAACTAGAATAAAAGAACAAACACATACTGTTAATGTCGAACATAAGACATGGTGGACGATGCGCGCCATGTTTATGACTGAGCCATATGGAACCTTTAAAGATACTGATTACCACACTTATTTGGAAAAGTTAGGATTCAAACGAGAAAATGGTACTGAATGGTTTTATATTGATCCTATTGTGGCACGTGGACATTTCATTGATTTTACGCAAAATCATGGGGTGATATCTGCTGAACATGCTGATATAGTGGCCACATACAAATTACGCGATGAACAAGCTGAGGCTGTTCAGAGAACTGCAAATTATTTTAATGAGAGAAATTCGGCTGAATTTTTATGGAATGCAAAACCACGATTCGGGAAGACGCTTTCCGCATATGATTTATGCATGAAACTTAATGCCAAAAATATTTTGATCGTTACTAATCGTCCAGCTATTGCTAATTCTTGGTATTCTGATTATGAAACTTTTTTCGGCATTCAGTCTGGTTATATTTTCGTAAGTAACGTTGATGGTATAAAGAACAAGAAGTTTGTTTTTAGCCGTGACGATTATATATCCAAACAAAATGAAAAAAATGTTAAAGGTTGTATTGAATTTGTAAGTTTACAGGACTTGAAAGGTTCTATTTATTTTGGCGGACGTTTTGATAAGCTTTCAGAAATAAGTGCTGAAAAAGGGATTACATGGGATATTCTCATCATAGATGAGGCACATGAAGGAGTAGATACATACAAGACGGATACAGCTTTTAACCATATTCGCCGTAGATGTACGTTGCATCTTTCTGGTACACCGTTTAAAGCATTAGCAAATGACAAATTTCCTGAGGGTGCAATCTACAATTGGACGTATGCCGATGAGCAGAAAAAGAAACGTGATTGGGATCCTTCAAATGAAGAAGAAAATCCATACGAGACCTTGCCAAAACTTTCTCTTTTTACATATCAGATGTCTGATATTGTGCGTGATAAAGTAAAGAAAGGGGTTGAGCTTGCTGATAATGATATTGAAGAATTTGCATTTGATTTGAATGAGTTTTTTAAGACAAATGAATCCGGAAAATTTGTTCATGATCCTGATGTCGATATTTTTCTTGATGCTTTGACGAAGAATGAGAAATTTCCGTTTTCAACTCCTGAATTAAGAAATGAATTAAAGCATACTTTTTGGATTCTTAATAGGGTTTCCAGCGCTAAGGCTTTAGCGAGAAAGCTTAAAATTCACCCTATATTTGCGGATTATGAAATAGTTCTTGCGGCGGGTGATGGAAAATTGGATGACGCTGATGAGACTGAAAAATCTTTTGAGAAAGTAAAAAAAGCTATTTCTCTATGTGATAAAACTATCACACTGTCTGTAGGACAGTTAACTACGGGAGTAACAGTCCCTGAGTGGACTGCGGTTTTAATGCTTTCGAACATGTCGAGTCCTGCTTTGTATATGCAGGCAGCATTTCGGGCACAGAATCCATGTCTTTTTACAGATAAGAACGGTAATTCATTCAGAAAGTATAATGCCTATGTGTTCGACTTCGATCCAGCACGGACTCTTACAATTTTCGAACAATTCGCTAATGATCTTATTCCGGAGACTTCTGGTGAAAAAGGAAATGCCGATAGCCGAAAGAAACATGTGAGAGAACTTCTTAATTTTTTCCCTGTTTATGGTGAAGATGAGGAAGGATCCATGATCGAATTGGATGCGGAAAAGGTTCTAACGATTCCTAGACGTATTCATGCAAGAGAGGTTGTTGAACGAGGCTTTATGTCTAATTTCCTTTTTGCTAATTTAAGTGGCATTTTCGGTGCTCCACGGGAAATTATTAGCGTAATTAATAATTTAAAACCAATTGAGGAACCAAGATTACCTTCATTGAATGACAACGTATCTGATGACTTGAATCTGAATGAAAACGGAGAAGTTGAAGTCCCCAAAGAACAAATTATTGGTACAGCAAGCGAGATTTTTGGTAGCAAAATTTACGAGAAGGTGGAGAGTCAGCTTGAGGAGGCAGTTGAAGAGATTCAAAAAAAGGTTGAAATGACCCCAAACCCTAAAAAGGATGAATTAAAGGCTTTGCGGGAGCAGTTTTCAAAACCTATTGCTAATACACTAATAGAAACAGCAAAAACTAGGTATGGGAATGATTTAAGTAAAACAACACAAAATCATTTGGAGAGAAAAATTCAAGAAACTACGGATACGGTTGTTAATAGAGAGTACGGTGACTACACAATTCGGGATAATCAGCTTGAAAAAGAATGTAAAGATAGAATTAAAGAAGCCCAAAAGTCTGGTTTAGCTATGACTGAAATTTCGAAGATTGATGAGGAATACACAAAAAAACGTCTCCAAGGCTACCGCGAGATGGTTGAAAAAATCAACCAAAAACTTCGTAGTGAAGATACCGTCAAAAAAGCAGCAGAAACGATAGTTGAAACTGTAGAAACAGAGAAAATGAAGGCCGAGAAAGATTCTATAGAAGGAAATGTTCGCGACCATCTGCGTGGTTTTTCGCGTACAATTCCAGCTTTTCTTATGGCTTACGGTGACGAAAATACAACTCTTGCAAACTTTGACTCTATTGTCCCTGAAAAAGTTTTTTGGGAGGTTACCGCTAACCCTCAGAATGGGCAAGGTGTGACCCTTGAGCAATTTCGTATGCTTCGTGATGGTGGCGATTATATTACTGACAATGGGGAAAAAAAACATTTTGATGGGCATCTTTTTGACGAAGTAGTATTTAACGATGCGGTTCAAGAGTTTATGAAGAAACGTGTTGAGCTTGCAAATTATTTTGACCCTAACTGTAAATCTGATATTTTCGACTATATTCCACCACAACGTACTAATCAGATTTTTACCCCTAAGAATATTGTTAGAGACATGGTAGACAAACTAGAGCGTGAAAATCCCGGTTGTTTTGATGATCCTAATGCTACTTTCGCTGATCTTTACATGAAATCAGGAATGTATATAGCAGAAATTGTAAAGCGCTTGTATAAAAGTGAGATTCTTAAAGCGCGTTTCCCTGATGACACTGAAAGACTTAATCATATTTTTGCGAAACAAGTGTACGGGTGTGCTCCAACAGAAATTATCTACCGCATTTGTAAAAGATATATTCTTGGATTTAGCGATAAAATAGATATTAGCAAAAATAATATTCGCCTTTGTGATACATTGGAATTAGCTAAGAATGGGCATATGAATGAAAAATTAAAAGAATTGTTTGGTATGCCGATTTAGGGATGATACTCGATGCGTGGAAAATGTATAAGTCTTTATTTGATTGATGGCGATGTTAACGGTCGCGTTAAATGCACCTTAGCAAATTGGACTGGCTTGGTGATAAAGATTCCTCGAACAGCTTTAGACTTGTGTAAGGATCGTGAAGAGCTTAAGCAGACAGGTGTTTATTTATTATTTGGCAAAGATGATTTAAGCGAAAAGAACGTAGTCTACGTGGGTCAGGCCGGAGTTAGGAAAAATGGTGAAGGGATACTTTACCGTTTACTGGAACATAACCGGAACCCCAAAAAGGATTACTGGACTGAGGCTATAGCAATCACCACTTCAAATGATTCATTGGGACCAACGGAGATCAGCTATTTGGAACATCGTTTATGCCAACTTGCTATCGAGGCGAACAGGTATGATGTGAAAAACGGAAATGATCCGACGCCGGGAAATCCGTCAGAAGAAAAGCAGAGTGAACTAGAGGATTTTATCGATTATGCAAAGGTTATTGTCGGTACTTTAGGGCATAAGGTCTTTGAGCCGCTAGTGGCACAGAGTAATACTAATTCAGCAGATTCCGAATCAGAGTTTATGTGCAATAGAAACGGTATCGATGCACGAGCAATTAGAACCTCTGACGGTTTCGTTGTGAAGAAAGGAAGTAAAATAGCAAGTGCATTGACTAAAAGTTGCCCAGAGTATTGTTTGAAAAAACGAGAACAGTACAAGGCTCAGATTGATGAAAATTTTGTTTTATTAGAAGATATTCTGTTCAACACACCATCCGGGGCCGCCAGTTTTGTGTGTGGTTCAAGTGCCAATGGTAATATTGAGTGGAAGAACTCTGATGGAATAACGCTAAAAGATCTTGAATCAAGAACAGAATAGAAGAACAACCTTGTTTAAATTTAAGCTGATCTCAATGAAATGTAGGTTGCACCTCTGTTTTAGCCGTTGACACGCTTGATTTATAAAGGCAATTCATTCATCATGCTGTTAACTGTTAGAGTACAAAGCGAGGTTTAATTGCATGAATAAACAGGAACTTATTGAAATAATCGCTGAAAAGAGTCATACGACCAAGTCAGACAGCAAAAAGATGCTTGATGCCTTTTTAGAAATAGTAACTGAAACATTAGCCCAAGGTGACAGTGTTCAGCTCGTTGGTTTCGGAACTTTTAAGACTTCTGAGAGAAAGGCTCGCAGCGGTCGTAACCCTCGTACCGGTGAGGCCGTTGAAATCCCGGCAAAGAGAGTACCTTCCTTTACTGCCGGTAATACGTTAAAAGAAGCTGTGCAGTCAGACAAGTAAGCACATATGCCTTAATGCGGCACTCGTGCTGAATTCAAAACAACTTGATCGGTGCAGACCGACTAAGTCACCGACCAAGATACCGATCAAGTTAAGTGCTAATCCTTTTTGTAATATGGCGATATGTAACCGCTGGCGGTAAGGATCAATCCTTCAGCCCATGGCGGAGTTCTTCCCATCTGTTCACACAGAGCATCAAGACTTACGCGGGGATCTGCCTCGATGACTACTTCATCATGGATGTGCATAACTATGCTGCAGTGCCGTAAAGTCTTCATGGCGTAACACAGAATGTCCCGGGCGGTTCCCTGCACGATGTTTTCCACAAACTTGGGACCGTAGGATTCAAGCCGTTCCCATTTCTTGGTAGCTCCAATGCCTTCATACGTGATGCTTTCACCGCCGAACTGGTTCATGCCGATACGCGGTTTAACGTAAGCGAGCTTTCTGCCGGAGGGCAGGGTGATAAAAAGCATGCCGCTTTTGAAGGAAAACGTGAGACCGTGTGTTTTGGTGATGGTTCGTTTACTCACTGCTTCCATAACTGCGTTATCCACAGCCCACCAGAATTTCACAATGTTCGGATTGGCATTTCTCCAGGCATTGACGAGGGGTTGAAGTTCTTCCTCCTTGAGTCCCATCTCGAGAGCCCCCATGGCTGTTAATGCGCCAACACCTCCGCCGTAACCAAGGGCGAGCTCCGCTATTTTCCCTTTTTGCCTCAGATGACCATTGATACCATGCTTTTCCACCGGAACCTTAAACATCTGACTGGCACTGGCGCAATAGATATCACCGCCTTTACGGAATACCTCAGATCTCCATTTTTCTCCGGCAAACCATGCAATCACTCTAGCCTCAATGGCAGAAAAGTCCGCTACATAAAAGAGCTTTCCCTTCGGAGGCACAAAGGCTGTTCTTACGAGCTGGGAGAGCGTATCCGGCACATCATCGTAGAGCATAGATACAGCGTCATAGTCTCCGGTTTTGATAAGCGCACGAGCCTGATCTAAATCGCTCATGCTGTTACGGGCAAGATTCTGCAACTGAATGATTTTGCTTGAGAACCGCCCGGTGCGATTGGCACCGTAGAAGCTGAAAAGTCCCCTGGCTCTGCCGTCGGCACATACAGCATTCTGCATAGCCTGGTACTTTCTCACTGATGACTTGGCAAGCTGCTGCCGGAGTGTCAGCACTCTGATGAGTTCCGGCGGGGCATTCTTCATAAGTTCAGCCACGGCTTTCTTATCAAGGCTTTCAGTCATAAGACCGTTATTTGCCAGCCAGTCCTTCATCTGCTGGACTGAGTTGGGATTTTCAAGCTGAGTAAATTCCCTCATGGCACTTATGAGCTCATTTCGCGAGCGTTCATCAATGGCAATCGCCTGACGTACCAGTTCCATGTCGATTTTTACGCCGCGGTCGTTAATCTCCTGGTCGAGGTGGTATTCATCCCAGACGAACTCCGGTACCGGGAATTTGCTCAGTCTCTGCTGTATGCCCATCTCAGCTTCCACGTCCCGGATGTTGTAGCGTTTGAACATTTCCCACTTGTCGGGAGCATGGCAGGGGAGATTTCTGGTTCTGCCACTGTTTGCCTGAGTAGGGGAGCACGGCTTGCAGAAATAGCGGATGAGTTCCTTACCTTCCGTGAGTTTCTGCTTGTCGAGACCCAGTACCGCACCTGCTCCTTCGAGTGAAAAGGTAAGGCCCAGAGTTGCCGCCCACACCATGTCGCATCGCCAGCCTTCGGGATTGAGATAACCGGTTAGTAAGCCTAAGTCGCGCAAGTATCTGGACAGACATACACGCTCAAAGTTTGCATGCCACGCCCATTTGATGACGCTGTCATCGGTCACGGCCTTGATGATTTCCCTGGGAAGTTTTTCTCCGGAGGCGAGATCAGCAAGCTGTACCTCACCACCATCTACACTGTAGGCAAAGAGCAGAATTTCAAAATCGGGAGCCTCGCAGTAACGGTAGACTCCGCTTTTCCTTAAGTCCTCACTGCTGTATGTTTCGAGATCACAAGATAGTGTTTCCATAAAATTCTCCTGTCAAAAAAGGGCAGCAGACAAAACCACTACCCTTGCTAAATCTGTTAAAAGTTACCCGGCATTACTACCAGACACGACGCTTTCTTCGTTTCAGAAACTCGGTAAAAAGGAATCCGAGGAACTCAAACAGGATTGCTGCCACAACGCCGGTAAATACACCGGAGCCAAAGCCCATGAGAAAAATTTCACCTGAATCCATGACGACTCCTTAACCTAAAAAGTCTTCATCTTCTTCGGTGGCAAAATCACTTTCGGCACTTGCTCTTCCGCCTAACGGCTCACCGTCCTTAATCTTCTGCAGATTGTTAAGACCGCAGGCAATACCCTTGTTGCCGTTGGCATTGAAGGCATAGAAGCTGATTGACGCTCTGCCGTAGCAGCCGGAGTAGACTTCAGACTTATCGAGAATTTCGTTCCTGTTGGCATCCACCACCCCCGGTGCAGTGGTAGAGTTCGCATTGACGAAATAAGCGTTGGCGTAGGCTGGATCATCAGGACGATCAATGTCACCGTCACGGAGCGGAGTTCTGAGTGAGCTGAGAGCAGGAACGGACTTGCCGTTTCCCTTGAGCTTGGACTGACCGTCACGATAAGCCTCATCAATGGCAGCCTTGATCTTGCCGACAGTTACGGTGTCTGACTTCGGGATAATGAGAGACACGCTGAACTTAGGCTTGCCGCCTTCCATTGCCTTAGGTTCCCATACATTCGCATAAGACCATCTGGTGTTAGCACCTGTTATTACTTTTGTAGCCATAATTTATTCTTCCTTAAAATCTAAAGTTGCACTTGAAACCGCCGGTCTTTTATCGCTCTCCGGCACGAGCACTGGTTTGCCTTTCGGCTTTTCCACGAACCCCGACAGGAGCTCGTCAAATTGGATCTTCCCGAGGAGTTTCTGCATGGCAGTTATGCCCAGAAGCTTTTTCTCGAACGGATCAAAGCCTGCCTCGCATACAGCCCTGATGACCTGTTCCTCATCGCTGAATTTCCTCACTGCACGTCCTTCAACGAGCTTGAATCCCGGATAATGCACTCCGGCTAAAGCCTGCTCCAGAGCATAGGCTTTGATGTCCTCCGCCCAGGAGATCAGAGCCTCAATCTGTGGGAGGATTATGCCTATCTCCTCTGATGACAGAGAGGGAGCCTCCGCAAACTCGTACTTCGCCAGTTCGAGACTGTATGCCGCACGTTTACGGCAGGTGGCTTTGATTTTGCAGAATCTGCAGTGCTCACCGGCATGAAACTCACCGCCACCTTCATAGGCCAGTCTGGCAGTCGGGGCGAGTACCTCATCAGCCCATTTCAGAAGTTCCTCTGTGGATAACTCGAAGGTGTCCACATGGGCACGTCTCGGCTGGTAGATACTTAGCCGTATGCGTTTGATGTCATACAGATCACCGAAGGTATCCAAGGCTCCGAGGGCATAGCATTTGAGCTGACTGTTGCCGGTGCCGTCTTCCCCGGAGGCGGTTACCAGCACACCTAGACCGTACTTGAAGTCGATGATGTGCAGAGTGTCATCAGCCACAATCACACAGTCCCCGGTGCCGAAACCGTCCTGAACCCATTTTGAGTAATCGAGCTTCTGCTCAATGCAGATCAGCGGATCGGGACAGTGCTCCTTTGCTTTGGCAATCTGCTCCATGACAAAACTGCAGTAGCCCTCGGCGCATTCCTGCATCTCGGCGTCATACCACTCAAGGGCAGATGTCGGGTCAGCCACCTCCCGTCCCAGAGCCTTTTCCACCAGATACTGACAGAGTTCATGAGCATCGGTACCCTGCTGCGCATAGGGACTTTCCTGCTCTTCCACTTCGGCACACAGCTTTGCACTAGGTGGGCATGCGAGCCATCTGTGACTTGCGGATGCTGATAAAAATGCGTGACTAGCCATTACCGAACGCCTCCGCTTCAGCCACAAGAGATGCAAGAACCGCAGGATCTGTAATTTCGGATAACTGCTTTGCTCCGTGTGCATTAAGCATGGCCTTAATCTCCTCCCGGAATCCGGCTCTCGCCCTGTCTGCTAGAATGCCCCGTACCTCTTCAAAGGAGTAAACCTTGGCAGGCACAACTTCTTCAGCCGGTACAGTTTCAGCGGGTTGCTCCAGCTGAGTTTCAGTTTCTGCCTGCGGAACTTCCGCTTCCTGCTCAATTGCATCAGCCGTCTGGTTATTCACAGGTGCTTCCTTTCCTGCAAGGCTGTCGGCGATTTCCGCCGTTAAGGCACTGAGCCTTCTGAGGCCGTCAATTAGAACAGCCACTTCTTTCTTTTTCATGGAATTGTCTCCGTTTGTAATTTCCAAAAAACGAAGGTGCGAAAGGGCGGTCTGCCTGAATTTCACTGCCTTCACCTTCCTACGCCCGGAAACTTCTGTTTTTTACAAAACTTTTTTCACTTTTTCCGAACGCTCATCTTCCTACGCTCAGAAAGAGGAACTTTTTACAAAAAAATTTTTAAAGAATTTTTGTAAAAGCGGTGGATTTCCGGGCGTAGGAATTTGGAAGCAAAGATTTTTTGTAAAAACAGCGGACTTCTGGGCATTAGTAAGTGGAGGCCGCAGAAAAACATGAGCTTCCGGTTTTTTGTTTTTTAACCAGAAGGAGATGCGTGATGTACGCAATTAAAGAAAGACAGGCCTGGATCAACAGGATACCTGTGAAGACTTTTGAACGTGAGACAACTGATGCCAATACAGCAGTAAGGGTGGAAGTCGGAACCACCGGATACAGAGGCGGTAATGCCCGTCAGCATGGAGGCAGAACTTACCTGGGACTTGAATGCCTTACCGGTGATTTCTGCTTTCTTCCTATTACCAATGAAAAGAAGAAGGTGGTCGGCATTGAGATTGCCACCTGCGGTGATGCCGGACTGAATGCTATCAGCAAGGCTCTTGATTTTGCCCGTGCCACCATCAGTGACCAGTGCCGTAATGTGAATGATTAAGGAGGAAATTTTTATGTTTGAGACTATTGCAAAAAAGAAAGTTCTGCCCGACGGAACCAAGCTTACCACCTTCACCCGTGAGGTAACCGGTGCCAAAACACTTGAAGTCGAAGTTGGCACCAACGGCTTTAAGGGCGGTAACGCAGAACACGGCAGCCGTACCTATTTCCGCATCACCGACATCGGTAATACCGACATGTTTGTGAAGACCTCCCGCAGGCCTTTCAGCAACAACACCGAAAGTGCTGAGTTCATTCTTGGTGGTGACTGCGAGCTTGAAACCATCATCAGAGCACTGAAGTTCGTGGTTAAGGTTCTGGAAGAAGAATCAGCGGAGGTTGTGGACTGATGGCAATGATCAACCTTTACCGTGCCAATGTTATCGGCATCAAATGGAACTGTCTGTATCCGAACCACGTCGAGGTAACCGATGAGAAGACTCTGCTTTCGGCAGTAATCCGTGACTATGTATGCGCCGAGTACAAGGGAAACTACCGCAGCAAGGATAATTTCATAAGCAGCGACTGTCTGCCGGTGGACTGCGACAACGACCACTCAGAGAATCCGGCTGAGTGGATTACCCCGGATGATGTGGCTCAGGCATTTCCGAATGTTACCTTTTTCGTTCATTACAGTCAGCACCATAACAGGGTGAAGGACAACAAGTCTGCACGGCCAAGATTCCATATTCTGTTTCCGATTGAGCGCATGACCGACCATGCCGCATACGCGAATCTGAAAACCGTGGTGAACGGAATCTTTCCTTATTTCGACACCAACGCCCTTGATGCCGCCCGGTTCTTCTACGGCACATCAGATCCGAAGGTGGAATTCCATAAAGGCTTCATGAACCTTACGGAATTTCTGCAGGATGCGGCGCCGTTCGATAAGGATCTTAATCAGGGGCAGTATGGCAACCGGGTAATTCAGGAAGGCAGCCGCAACAGCACTATGAGCCAGTATGCCGGAAAGATCATCAAGAAGTTCGGAGATACAGACAAGGCCTACCAGTGCTTTATGGATGAAGCAGCCAAATGCAGTCCGCCACTTCCTGATGAAGAACTTCAGACAATCTGGCATAGCGCTCAGAGGTTCTTTGCCGGGGTGCAGAAACAGGATGGTTACGTTGATCCGGATACCTACAACACCGAGGTCAGCTACAAGCCGGAAGATTACTCCGATGTCGGACAGGCTGAGGTGCTGGCCAAGATTTTCGGGAATGAGCTCCGGTACTCTCCTGCCACTCACTATATCCGCTACGTGGATAACCACTGGAAGGAAACTGAGTCGGGTGCTCAGGCCGTGGCGCATGAACTTACCAGGCGACAACTAGAAGAAGCCAATGTGGAAATCATGAAGGCCCTTGTCCGCATGGATGAGTGCGGAGCTCAGGAAATTCTTGATACCGCAAGTTCCAAGAAGAAAGCAGCCAGTCTGATGAACGATGAGCAGACAGAAGCTCTTGAAGCCTTAAACGCCGCAAACACATACCGTGCTTTTACCATGCGCTGCCGTGAATCCAAGAATGTAACCGCGGTACTTAAGGAAGCCCGGCCAAAGCTGGAAATATCACCAAACGAGCTGGACTCGGATCCGTATGTTCTGTGTACCCCGACAGCCACATACGACCTGCGTAAAGGGATTAACGGAGCGAGAGAACACTCACCGGATGACTTTATTACCAAGATGACCGCCGTGTCCCCCGGCAATAAAGGAGAAAAGCTCTGGAACGATGCGCTAAATCTGTTTTTCTGCAGGGATAGAGTGCTGATTGATTACGTTCAAATTAACTGCGGTATCGCCATCATTGGCATGGTACTGGTGGAAGCTCTGTTTATTGCACTCGGCATCGGTCGTAACGGTAAGTCCACCTTCTGGAACGTCATAGCCATGGTGCTGGGTTCATACAGCGGCAACATCTCGGCAGACGCACTCACCACAGGATGCCACAGGAACATTAAACCGGAACTCGCAGAGGCCAAGGGAAAGCGACTCCTTATAGCTTCAGAAATGCAGGAAGGAGCAAGGCTTAATGATTCTGTGGTAAAGCAGCTCTGTTCGACTGACAAGATCTTCGCGGAAAAGAAATACAAAGATCCTTTCTCCTTTAATCCATGCCACACCCTGGTGCTCTATACCAATCACCTGCCAAGGGTGAGTGCATCGGATGACGGTATCTGGCGAAGACTTATCGTTATTCCGTTCAACGCCAAAATTGAGGGTGAGGGAGATAGGAAAAACTATGCCAAATATCTCTTCGAAAATGCCGGTGAGGCTATTCTGGCGTGGCTTATCGAGGGAGCCAGGAAGGCAATCGAGCTCGACTTCAAGGTTCCCGTACCGCCATGCGTCAAACAGGCCATTGAGGCATATCGGGAGCAGAACAACTGGTTCGGACACTTCCTTGAGGATAAGTGCGAGGTGGGCGATTCATTCATTGAAAGTTCTTCAGAACTGTATCAGACGTACCGCGGTTATTGTACCGAAATGGGCGAATACACCCGCAGCACAACTGACTTTTATGCGGCTTTGGATCGTGCGGGATTTGAGCGGATTACCATCAAAAGGAAGCGCTGCTACAAGGGGTTAAAACTGAGAATCGGTGATGATTTTATGAGCTGATTCATCAGAAAGTGCGTGTGCGGGTGGCAAGGTCTGTCAATGTCTGCAAGGTCATTTGCAAAAGTGGGTTTTAAGACCAAAACGATGCTTTTGTGAACAACTGTCAACATTGCACGACATTGCCATCAAAATGCACAAACCCTTATAAATCAAGGATATGCAATGTCGATCAATGTTGTATATAAAAAGTCCCTTAGGGAAAAATAAATAAAAATATTTCTATATAGAGGAGTTTTATAGGAGACGTCGATCGACCTTGCACTTAGGTTAAAAATCAGGGGGGCGGAACTGCAATCTGCCACCTCTTGATGGAGAGAAAATTGGAAGAAATTTACAGCGAGTTTTATCTCGCAAAATGTCAGAAAAGACTGAAAGGATGGCGAGCTCCTTTAGACGGATGGTACTGCAAGAAAATCATCGATGTGCGCGAGGATGACGAAGAAACTCCACTGGCAACATGTGAGTTGTGCGATTGCAGTAAGGTTCGATTTATCCACGTGATGGATCACATGCTTTATTTCGAGGAGATTCGTGTCGGATGTATCTGTGCGGGCATTATGCAGGGCGACATTCTGGCGGCAAAGGAGCGTGAACGTCTGATGAAGAATCGAGCTAAACGCAGAAAGAATTTCGTTGCCGGGGAATGGAAGGAGACAGCATCTATGGGAGCTCTCCGCACTTACACCAGAATGCACAGAGGCCAAAGAATATGGATCTCTGTTTATCCCGGAAACAGGCACTACGTAAGGTGCAATGAGAAATCAATCTCCCGGTACAAAGGTCGTCCCATTCGTGATTTCTATTCTGCAGTTTATGTGGCTTTCGATTTGGCAGACCCGGTGGAGGATTTACTGTGAACGAGAAATTTATTGAGCAGAAACTGGTAACTGCCGTGAAGGACAGAGGAGGCATTGCACCGAAGTTCGTATCACCGGGGTTTGCCGGAATGCCTGACAGACTGCTCCTGCTGCCTCAAGGTGTATGCGCTTTTGTCGAACTAAAAGCTCCCGGGATGCATCCGAGAGTACTGCAGATGGCAAGGCACCGAATGCTGAAGGAGTTAGGTTTCAGAGTGTATGTGATTGACGGGATTGAACAGATAGGAGAGATGCTTGATGAACTTTAAACCGCATAATTATCAGAAATATGCCGTGGAGTACATAAAGTCCCATCCTGTGGCAGCCATACTGCTCGATATGGGGCTCGGGAAAACAGTTATTTCACTGACGGCCATGGCAGATCTGCTGTTCGATTCCTTTGAGGTGCATAAGATTCTGGTTATCGGACCTCTGCGGGTTGCCAGAGACAGCTGGCCGATGGAAGTTACCAAGTGGGAACATTTAAAGCATCTCACTTATGCGGTGGCGATAGGGACACCGGCAGAACGCAGGGCGGCACTGGAAAGGAATGCCGACATCACCATCATCAACCGTGAGAATGTGGACTGGCTGGTGGAAAGCGGATACTTCGATTTCGATATGGTGGTGATTGATGAACTGTCCTCCTTCAAGAACCACACGGTAAAGCGTTTTAAGGCACTGATGAAGGTAAGACCAAAGGTAAACCGCATTGTAGGTCTTACCGGCACACCTTCCTCAAACGGTCTGATGGATCTGTGGTCGGAGTTCCGTCTGCTGGACATGGGTGAGCGCCTGGGAAAGTTCATTACGAGATACAGAGAGGCTTTCTTTATGCCGGATAAGCGTAACAGCCAGATGGTGTTTTCCTATAAGCCGAGACTTGATGCCGAGGAGGAAATCTACCGCAGAATTTCAGACATCACCATTTCCATGAAGTGTACCGACCATCTGAACATGCCGGAACTGATTTCCTCCCAATGCGAGGTGGTGCTGTCTGACGATGAGCGAAAGCAGTACGAAAAGCTGAAATCAGAACTGGTGCTGACTCTTTCTGCAGGTGAGATTACGGTTTCCAATGCGGCATCACTTACCAACAAGTTAAGTCAGCTATCCAACGGGGCGATTTACGATGACGAGAAAAACATCATCGAGATCCACAGCAGAAAGCTTGATGCCCTGGAGGACATCATCGAATCAGCCAACGGCAATCCCATCTTAGTGGCTTACTGGTTTAAGCACGACCTTGAGAGGATCAGAAAGCGGTTTGATGTCCGGGAGATTAAGACCTCAAAAGACATAACCGACTGGAATGCAGGAAAGATCCCGGTGGCTTTAATCCACCCGGCATCAGCGGGGCACGGTTTGAACCTTCAGTCTGGTGGCAGCACTTTGGTGTGGTTCGGTCTTACCTGGTCGCTGGAGCTGTATCAGCAGACCAATGCCAGACTGTGGCGACAGGGACAGACAGCTGGAACCGTGGTGATCCAGCACATCATTGCAAAAGGAACCATTGATGAACGGGTGCTGAAAGCATTGTCGAAAAAGGAATTAACTCAGAACGCACTGATAGATGCGGTTAAGGCGGAGGTGTAAATGAACGCAAAGGAATTTTTATCAAGAGGCATCAACCTGGAACGCCACGTGCGCAATCTGACGAATGAAATTGAGCATTACAGAAGTCTGGTAAACAACTGCAGTGTTACTTATTCTGACATGCCTAAGAGCACCACCGAGAATTACAAACTGGAGGATTGTACTCAGAAAATTATCGATCTGCAGAAGGAACTCAGTGATGCCATGGCTGATCTCGTTGATGTGAAGTGTGCCATCACCCGTGCCATCCATAAAATCGGGAATTATGACTATGAAGATCTTCTGGTTAAGCGATATGTATTTTGTGAAACCTGGGAGAAGATTGCCGAAGATATGAACTATGAATTGCGGTACATTCACAAGCTGCACGGGAAAGCATTAAGGGAATTAAAATTTTTTCCCTGAGGGCACTAAAAGACATGGAAAGACACTATGAAGTCTTGATACTATTATAATCGACGTAATGAAACGAACTATGAAAGCTCTGAGGTATTCCCTTGGAGCTTTTTCATTTGAGGCTCTGCTTCCTGTCGGTGGTGGAGCTTTTTTTATGCCCGGAGAAAACCATGCCAAGAAAACCTAAAAGACCATGTTCCTTTCCGGGATGCCCTAAGCTTACCGACGGAAGGTTTTGTGAGGAGCATGCCAAAGCAGAAACCAGACGCTACGAGAAGTACCAGCGTGATCCCGAGGCGAGGAAACGCTACGGTAAAGCATGGACATTCATCAGAAAGGCCTATGCCTCCGAGCATCCTTTCTGCGAGGTCTGCCTTGCGGAAGGAAGATATACACCAACCGAGGCAGTCCACCACATAAAACCGCTATCTCAGGGCGGAACTCACGACATCAGCAACCTCAAGGCTGTATGTAAAGCCTGTCATGCCAGGATTCATGGCGAAATGGGCGACAGATGGAGCAGAAAAGTAAAGGATTACGACCACAAAAAGTGATGATTATCCCGCTTTAGACCCCCAGGGGCGGTCAAAATCGCTGAAATTTTCATCAAAAAGCTTCGGGCCCCTCCCTCTACGCAGAAAAACGCAGTTTCAAACAGGGTAATAACCCCGGCCCGGCTGTGCTCTACCGTTGAGTAGCAGGCTTTCCGCCCGTTTTCTGTGCGGGCATTTTTTCAAACATCAGGAAATTTTAAATGGCCAAAGACGGAACCAACCGCGGCGGTGCCCGAGTGGGTGCCGGACGAAAACCTAAGGCTCTCCAGGAGAAACTCCTCGAGGGCAATCTCGGACACCGCGACATAACCAGAATCGACATACCGGACATCGCATCAGATGACGGTGAAGAGCCGGAAGGGGCAGACATTCCCCGCCCGGATGAATACCTCTCTGCACTGCAGCGTGACGGAAAACCGCTCGGTGCTGCCGAAACCTACACCAAGACCTACAGATGGCTTGCCGGACTCGGCTGTGATCGGCTGGTGAGCTCTGAACTCATCGAGCAGTATTCAGTGGCATTTGCCAGATGGAAACAGTGCGAACAGGCAGTTACCAAATTCGGTCTGTGCGGCAAGCACCCGACATGCCCGAGCTCGGTGATTCAGAGTCCCTTTGTGGCCATGAGCCACAGCTATCAGAAACAGACCAGCCAGCTCTGGTTTCAGATTTACAGCATCGTGAAGGAAAACTGCTCTGCGGATGTGTCGGGAGCATCGAATCCTGCTGATGACATGATGGAGCGTCTGCTCCGTTCAAGGAAGAATTAAGGAACTAAGACATGATTGAGAAAGTGAACCCGTCCCACCCGGACAAAATTGCAGATCGCATCGCCGGTGCCATTGTGGACATCGCCTATGTGCAGGAGGCTAATCCAAGGATTGCCGTTGAGGTGCTGATTGGTCACGGCAGATGCCATGTGATTATCGAAACTGACACAGAACTTTCTGAAGACAAAATCAGAGCAGCCATTTTCCGCATTGCCGGAAAGGTTGAACCGGATATTCAGATTGTTCCGCAGGACAGACATCTTGCTGACAACCAGAAGGGGACTTTCCGCTGCGGTGATAATGGCATCTTCAAAGGTGTTCCGCTCAATGTTGAGCAGGCGATGATTTCAAGTATTGCACGTGAGCTTTACGAGCAGTTCCCGACTGACGGCAAATACATCCTCGATGATGAACGTCTCATCATCTGCCAGAGCAACGCAGACAGAACTGCAATTCTGAAACAGTACCCTCATGCCGAGGTTAATCCTCTTGGTGACTGGATTGGCGGCACCGATGCAGATACGGGGGCTACCAACCGCAAGCTCGGCAGCGACATGGCTGATTCGGTAACCGGCGGGGGACTGCACGGCAAGGACTTGTCAAAGGCGGATGTAACTTTGAACATCTACACTTTTCTGAAGGCGCAGGAAACAGGCGAGACTGTAGAACTCAGCTGTGCCATCGGGGATGAGGTGATTGACGGTCACTCCTACAGCGAGCTGATGGACATTGCCTGGAGCCACATCGCCTCAATTGGAGGTTTTGAGAAGTTTGCGGAATGGGGGCTTTTCTGATGAAGACAACTACAGAATTTCAGCTGGTCAGCACCGATAAGCTGATCCCCTACGTGAACAATGCACGTACACATTCACCGGAGCAGATTATGAAACTCCGCTCCTCTCTGCGTGAGTTCGGTTTTGTAAATCCGGTAATTATCGACCGGGACTTTAACGTTCTTGCCGGACACGGAAGAATACAGGCGGCAAAAGCTGAGAACATTCCCGAAGTGCCGTGTGTCTTTGCCGATCACCTTACCGAGGCTCAGAAGAAAGCATACATTCTGGCAGACAACCGCATGGCTCTTGATGCCGGATGGGATGAAGAACTGCTGGCTGTTGAAATGCAGGAACTGCAGGACTTAGGTTTCGATCTCTCCATGACAGGCTTTTCCGAGGATGAGTTGGCAGAGCTCTTTGCCACCGATGCCGAGGGCGAAGAGGATGATTTCGATGTGGAGGCAGAGCTCCAGAAACCGTGTTTCTCCAAAACAGGGGACGTCTGGCACCTTGGCAGACACACCGTAATCTGCGGTGATTCCACTCTGCCCGAAACCTATCAGAATCTGCTCGGGGATGTGAAGGTAAACCTTGTCTGCACCGATGCTCCGTACTTCGTGGATTTACAGAATGCCTCCGGGAAAATCAGAAACGACAATCTGGACGATAAGTCAGCCTATGAGTTTCTGATGAAGGTCTTCGCCAACTTCAAAAACAGCATGGCCAGGGATGCCTCCTTCTATGAGTTCTACGCCACCTCCAAGTCCCGCATTTTCTATGATGCCTTTGAGGATGCAGGATTCAAGGTTGGCGCCGGTCTGATTTGGAAAAAGCCTAGGTTCCCGCTTTCGAGAACCGACTGGAAGTACAACATGGAGCCAATCATCTACGGCTGGCGCAAGGACGGCACACACAAGTGGTACGGCGATCAGAAACAGACTGTGGTGTTTGAGTTTGACGGCATCAAAAACTCCAAGGAGGACGGCTTTGGGCATCCAAGCAGCAAGCCGGTACCGCTCATTGCCTATCTCGTAAAACTCTCCACTCAGACCAATGGCATCGTCCTTGACGGATTCCTCGGCTCAGCCTCAACGCTGATGGCCTGCGAGCAGACGGAACGTATCTGCTACGGAGTGGAGATTGAGCCTAAGTTCGTGGACGTTGCAGTGAAGAGATACATCGAGTTTAAAGGCGGCAGCGCTGATGACGTGTATGTCATCCGTGACGGTCAGAGACTGAGTTACACCGATGTGGAAATACCGGAGGAGCAGACAGATGGCGGTGAGTAAATTAACCCTCGGCAGCCTGTTTTCCGGCTCCGGCGGTTTCGAACTTGCGGGACTCCTTTCCGGCATTGTGCCTTTGTGGGCTTCGGAAATTGAGCCGTTCCCAATCAGAGTAACCACCAGAAACCTTCCATGGATGAAGCACTACGGCAACATCTGTGAAATGGATGGAGGAAAAGTCGAACCGGTGGACATCATCACCTTCGGAAGTCCGTGCCAGGATATGAGTATCGCCGGAAAGCGTGAAGGTTTAAGCGGCAGCCGTTCCGGTCTGTTTCATGAGGCTGTCAGAATAATCAGAGAAATGAGGAGAGCTACCAATGGCGAATATCCGAAATACATCGTGTGGGAGAACGTCCCGGGAGCCCTCAGCTCCAACGGCGGAGAAGACTTCCGCTGTGTGCTCGAAAGCATATGCGGCATCGCTGATGAAACCGTATCTGTCCCTTCAGTTAAAAAATGGCTCAACGCAGGAGAAATCGTGGGTGACGGTTACTCAGTCGCCTGGAGAGTGCTCAATGCGGAACACTTCGGAGTTCCACAGCGCCGAAAGCGCATCTACCTTGTCGCGGATTTTACAGACGGGTGTGCCGGAAAAATATTATTTGAGTCAGAAGGCATGCCTTGGGATCCTCCAGAGAGCTTCAGCGAGAGGCAAGGTTCTGCCGGAGGTGCTGGAGAAGGCTCTGAGGCGGCAGGCACGGTGTGTCTGAACGATCAGGGAGGTGAACGCATGGACGTGACGCATGAACGAACCGCCACTCTCCGTGCCGAAAGCCATCACCCTCCGCTTGTATTTGAGAACCACTCGCAGGACTGCCGTTTCCGCGGTCCCCTTGATGTGGCTCAGACGGTGCTTTCCACCTACGGCACCGGCGGCAACAATCAGCCCTTTGTGGTGGAGGACAAACCATGAAACCTAAAGTATTCGGCATCTGCTCGAAAGACAGCAATGCCATGAAATCGGATAACCCGAACAGCGGTTTTTACGAGGCAAATACATCTCGAACCATCGATACCTCCAATCAGTCTCCCTGCAAAAATCAGGGCGGCATGGTGGTAATCGAGGGCAACGGCATGAGACCTTCACATCACGGTGACGGCTTTAAGGAATCCGAAACCATGTACACTCTTAATACCACTGAGCGTCATGCGGTGGCTTTCTCTGAAGTTCACGGCACTCTGTCAGCCAATGACGGTCCCAAAGGTCCGTCAAGCCAGATGCTCTCAAACCCCGAGGAGAATTTCGTGGCAGAACCTGCCTATGGACTTGATCGGGCATCCTTCAATCAGGGAAAGAATGCAAAGTACGATTTTTCAGTTACGGAGGAGTCAGAACCAACCATGACGGCAAGAGGTCCCAATGCGGTGGCACAGCCGGTCTACACCACCAGCAAGGCATCATTTCATACCAGGGCTAATACAGATGTGGCTGACACACTGGTGGCCAGCGACTTCAAAGATCCGCCGACTGTTACCGAAGAACCTTATTACATTGTACGCAGACTCACCCCGACGGAATGCGCAAGGCTGCAGGGATTCCCCGACTGGTGGTGCTCGAACCTTGGCATTGCAGAACCGACAGAACATGACATGACGTTCTGGCGCGGTGTATCTGAAACCCACCGTAATGTGGTAAGCGGAGCATCAAAACCAAAGTCAGATCTCCAAATAAGGAAGTGGCTCGCAAACCCTCACAGCGATTCTGCGGAATACAAGATGTGGGGGAACGGCATAGCTCTGCCGTGTGCTGTTTATGTCCTTTCGGGCATTGTTCAGCATGCAGAAAAACATTAGTTGATGGTAGTCAAGTAACACTAAATATAGTTGTTAAAGTTCCATAAATTGACTTGATATAGTGTTTTGACAGAGCAAATATGTCCCTAACGAAAACGAACACAAACATGGAGACATAACGATGAAAATCGATTTTAACCTCAAAGGCGCAGAGCGCAAGGAGCTGGTCAAGGCTATCTCAAGGATTACCGGAATCAAGGCTGAATACCAGGGCATGCCGACCACCAATTTTGTGATTGGAGACTTCACGGTAACCGCTGAAGGAGCTCTGGTTTACGATGACAAGATTGATGCCGGGGAGCTTTTAAACGAACTTGCCGAGGCAGGCTTTGAAGGAACCGCCGATAAGTCTGAAGGCAAGGAACTTAAAGTTCCTGAACCGAATATCCTCACCATTGAGATGCCTGCCGACAGGGTAAATACAGAAAACCTGCAGAAGCTCCTCGATGCCAAAGGAGCACTCATCCGCAAGGCACTCGGCATTGACAACCTTGCCTTTGAAATTCAAGAGGACAGAGTTTCCTTCCCATGGTTCATCGATCCCGATGCCGACCATGCCATGGCCTACACACAGTTCATTGCCGCCATCTGCAAGATGAGCACTGAACAGAAACGCATCACGGCAAGGGTGAGGGAGGTGGATAACGAGAAGTACGCCTTCAGATGTTTTCTGCTCCGTCTCGGTTTTATCGGTGAGGAGTTCAAACAGAGCCGCAAAATTCTGCTTTCCAACCTTGACGGCAGTTCAGCCTTCAAGACGGTGAAGGAAGACCCAAAGGAGGTTCAAGATGAAGTTTCCGAGTAAAGAAATTGTGGAGCGTCTCCGCAGGGAATTTCCCAAGGGAACCGTGGTTGAACTGGTACACATGAATGACGAGCATGCACCGCCTCCGGGTACTCTCGGAACCGTCATGCATGTCGATGATATTGCAACGATTCATGTGCGCTGGCAGAACGGCTCAAGTCTGGGTTTAGCTTTCGGAGAAGACGTATGTAGAATCGTCAAAAATAGCAAGTAAATCAATGATTTATATACAAAATAAATATCGAAATATAATCGATTATTAAGTTGCTATAGTGTGCCTTCAGAGTGAATATACACACAACAAAACGAACAAACATTAACCAAAAAGAAGGCACAAAAATGAAAGAAAAAACCTTAAAGCAGATTGAAAACCTTAAGAACCAGACAATCGGAGTTGAAGTTGAGATGAACTGCATTACCCGCAAGGATGCCGCAAGAATTGCCGCAGAGTTTTTCGGAACCCACAGGGTTGAAGATACCGCCTACCGCAACGGCTACTGCACGGTAAGCGCATGGGATGCTCAGGGACGCGAATGGAAGTTTCAGAAGGACGTAAGCATTGCAGGCGACGATGCCCACAAGTGCGAAATGGTTACCCCGATCCTTACCTACAGCGACATCGAAAGCCTGCAGGAGCTTTGCAGAAGACTCCGCAAGGCCGGAGCAAAGAGTGACGCCACCCGGGGATGTGGAATCCATATTCACCTCGGACAGGGAGATCACACACCGCAGACCCTGCGCAACCTTGCCAACATCATGGCAAGCCACGAGAGCCTTTTAGCCGAAGCCCTTAAGCTTGACCAGCACCGCATGGCAAGATACTGCAGAACGGTTGATCCAAGATTCCTTAAGGAACTCAACAAGAAAAAGCCGCAGACCATGGACGAGCTCGAGGACATCTGGTACATCAGCCAGGGCGAGAACTACGGCAGAGACCACCATTACAACGGATCAAGATACAGAATGCTGAACTACCATGCAACCTTTTCAAAGCACACCATCGAGTTCAGACTTTTTGAATTCGAAGCACCTGCCAACGGAAAGCAGAACGGCATTCACGCAGGACGCCTTAAGGCTTACATTCAGCTTTGCCTTGCCTTAAGCGAGATGGCAAAGGAAGTCAGAACCGCAAGCCCTAAGCCACAGCAGCACGAAAATCCGAAGTTCGCGATGAGAACATGGCTCCTTCGCCTCGGATTCATCGGTGAGGAATTTGCAACAGCCCGCGAGATTTTAACCCGCAACCTTAGCGGAAACGCAGCCTTCCGGTTCGGAAGAGCCTAAACCCCCAGCGAGGACTTAGCCTCCTCCTGCCGGCCCCTTGAGTGGGGTTTCGGCAGTAGAAGGGTAAGCCTTCCGGAGTTAAACAAAAACGAAAGGAAAAGATTATGACAAAGAGATATTACATCGCCTACGGCAGCAACCTGAACATTGACCAGATGAGCTACCGCTGCCCCGGCGCAAAGGTTGTAGGCACATCGGAAATACCGGATTTTGAGCTTCTGTTTAAGGGAAGCAAAAGCGGAGCCTACCTTACCATTGAACCAAAGAAAGGAGCGAAAGTTCCGGTAGCGGTATGGGAGGTAACGGCTGATGATGAACTTTCCCTTGACCGCTACGAAGGCTATCCGAATTTTTACTACAAGACCGAGGTGGAAATTCCGGTAATCGGCATCAGCGACCGCAAGGTAAGAAAGCTTAAGGCCTTCATCTACATCATGCATGAGGAGCGTGAAATCGGCATTCCTTCCCAGCGGTACGTGGATGTCTGCCTTGACGGCTACGAATCCTTCGGCTTTGACGAAAACCACCTTTATGACGCTTTGAACATCAGTCTTGATCACGATGAGCAGATAGCGATAAACCATTGAAAATAAAGGATTTATTGACTTGATAAGGTGTGCATTAAGAGCAAATATGAACACCGTAAGGCGGATGGCGGGTAAGCCTCAAAACTTCCGCACTGCCGGGTTTAACGATTTAATTAGATCAGAAGGATCTCAGAATGAATACAGACAAAAACGAACCGAAAGTATGCCCGCTCTGCGGCAGAACCTACACCGAAGTTCCGGCTCTTTCCCGAAAGGACAACACCATGCTGATCTGTCCCGACTGCGGTACCAGAGAGTCACTTGAGGCCATCGGGATCTCCCCCGAAGAGCAGGAAAAAGTCCTCGAAATCATCCATGAAAAGCTCGGAGAAAAACCTTGTAAATAGTTGAAAATACTGGGTTTATTGACTTGCTATAGTGTACCTTCAGAGCGAATATGAACACAACAAAACGAACACGAAGGTACATTTTTCAAGGAGTCAGACATGAACAATTTCGAGAACTTTTACAACCGCATCAGGGATGCAAAGAACGCCTACGACATAGCAAAGAACGAGGATGAGAAGAACGCTGCAAGATCCGCCTACAAGGCAGTCTGGGATGAACTTAAGGAGCTTGGCAAAGAAGCCTGCCGCCTTTTTAACGAGTACGAAGTTTCACGGGACAGCGGCAACGATTACCTCGACATAAGCGAAGTGGTCTGGGACAACGAAGCGGCGAAGTTGATTGAAGCCATGAGGCAGAACGGAATCGAAAGGTTCACCTTTTCCTCCGGATGGAGTCACGCAGTGGAAACCGCATGGCTTTTCAAGGAGGCCGGATGCACCCTTGAGGGACTGGTTGAGATCAACAGCCATTTCACCAAGTGGGACAGCGATGAGCACGAGAAAGCCCACGGCTACCTTTTCCGAGTTGAGGGGTAAGAACAACAGAATTGAACAGCAGGAGGTCGGAGCAGGCCTCCTTTTTAACTCCAAAAAATAGTACAAAATCATGCACTTATTAACTTGCTATACCTTTGGTACAGAGCGAATATACAGTCATCGAGAACAACAACGGAGACTTAAAAATGAGCAAGATGACAGAGAGAGCAAGAACCTACAGATTACCGAATCCTTCCACTCCGGAGGATCTGGAATGCCGCTGGAGCAAGACCCTGAGATACGGCGACAAGGTGATCCTTGCAGGCCACTACTACAACGGAGCCGGCAAGCCATCCTACTACGGCGCGGTTTACGAGTTCCTCACCGAGGACACCGGCTGCGAGGCTGAGATTGGCCTTCGCGAGGTAAGTGGCGTAGATTTCATGGACGAAGGCCATGCACTTGAATGGGCGATGAAGAACGCCAACAATTAGTACGGAGCTTAACGGCTCCTTTTTTATACCCTGAAAGATCGCTTCGGCGGTCTTTTTTTTATGCCTTAAAGGAGGTGAGCAGATGGCAATGCGGAAACTTAAAAAATACATCCCCACAAAGTTCAAGGCAAAGAAGTCCGTGTATGACAAGGATGCCGCCGACTACGCAGTGAACTTTATTCAGGCTCTCTGCCACACCAAGGGAACATGGGCAGGAAAGCCTTTTGAACTTATCGACTGGCAGGAGCAGATAATCCGTGATCTCTTCGGAACCTTAAAGCCGAACGGCTACAGGCAGTTCAATACGGCGTATGTTGAAATCCCGAAAAAGATGGGCAAACAGCTTGCTTTGAATACACCGATCCCAACTCCAGATGGCTTCACCACTATGGGAGAAATTCAGATTGGTGATGAGGTCTTTGACGAGAAAGGTCAAATCTGCCGTGTGGTAGCCAAGAGTCCTGTTGATTATGAAGAACAAGGCTATCGCATTACTTTTCGTGATGGTGAAACAATAATTGCCGGTGCCCGTCATCAATGGTGTGGCGAACTGACCTATGGAAAAAGGAAGATCGTAACGATTACCACCGAGGAACTTTTCAATTTAAAAAGACCTGATGGCAACGACGTGATTCGTTTCCGTATACCTGTCGCTAGAGCCGTTGATTTGCCAAATTCCTACGAACTTCCGATTTCTCCATATCTTATGGGCTACTGGCTAGGTAACGGGAATGCTGTAAAGCCTGAAATTACAATCCAGACCTGCGATCTGTTTGAAGTGTTGGATCGCATCTGGCCAGATCATAGGCTTGGTAAAAGATGGCAGAACACTGGTGATTCAAAGGTTGTTCGTATTCCAGTTTTGAAAAAGGTTCTGCTCGAATCTTTTCACGATAAGGTGATACCGCAAATTTATCTCAGAGCATCAGTTGAGCAGCGATTCGAACTGCTTCAGGGCTTGATGGATTCTGATGGCTGTATAAATGATCGCAAAGGACAGGCAGTTTACTGCTCTACTGAAAAGGCTCTGGCAGAGAGCGTCAGCGAACTTTTGTGGAGTCTCGGGATCAAGAATGCCATCACAACTGCCGAATCAACAACTCGGGCAGACTGGTCAAAGCCAAGTAAGGAATGCGGCAGAGTTGCAACGGGTGAGACTATCTATACGGTGAAATTTACTGCTTTTGATGATCTTCCGATTGCCGGACTTGAACGTAAGCAGAAAAACGCTGTACCGAGAAATCCAAAGACCCGCAGTCATTTCCGGTACATCCGTTCTATCGAGAAGGTTCAGAATCCGGGAATGCAATGCATCCAGGTGGACAGCCCGTCTCATATGTATCTTGCGGGACGTTCTTTTGTGCCTACCCACAACAGTGAGCTTGCTGCCGCCGTGGCTTTACTCCTTACCTGCGGTGACGGAGAAGAGCGTGCCGAGGTTTACGGCTGTGCCGCAGACCGTCAGCAGGCAACCATCGTATTTGATGTGGCTGCCGATATGGTGAGGATGTGTCCGGCTCTGAACAAGAGAGTCAAAATTCTCGCCTCGCAGAAACGCATCATCTACACCCCGACCAACAGCTTTTATCAGGTGCTTTCGGCGGAGGCTTATTCCAAACACGGCTTTAACATTCACGGCGTGGTCTTTGATGAGCTTCATACTCAGCCTGACAGAAAGCTTTTTGACGTTATGACCAAAGGTTCCGGTGATGCCCGAATGCAGCCGCTGTATTTCCTCATCACTACTGCCGGGACAGATACGAATTCCATCTGCTACGAAACTCATCAGAAGGCCAAGGACATTCTGGAAGGCAGAAAGATTGATCCGACTTTCTACCCGGTGATTTACGGTGCTGCCGAGGATGATGACTGGACAGATCCGGAAGTCTGGAAAAAGGCTAATCCATCTCTTGGAATCACCGTCGGCATCGACAAGGTACAGGCTGCCTGTGATTCGGCAAGACAGAACCCGGGTGAGGAGAACGCCTTCCGTCAATTGAGATTAAACCAATGGGTAAAACAATCCATCCGCTGGATGCCGATGGAAAAGTGGGATGGCTGCTCCTTTGCGGTTAATCCCGACGAGCTTGAAGGCCGTGTATGTTACGGCGGTCTTGACCTATCCAGCACCACCGACATTACCGCTTTCGTACTGGTGTTCCCGCCGAATGATGAGGATGACAAGTATTACATCATGCCGTTCTTCTGGATCCCCGAGGACACCATGGAACTGAGAGTGAGACGTGATCACGTGCCTTACGACGTATGGCATAAACAGGGATTTCTGGAAACTACTGAAGGCAACGTGGTGCATTACGGATACATCGAAAAGTTCATCGAGAACCTGGGAACCCGCTACAACATCCGTGAAATCGCCTTTGACCGCTGGGGAGCCGTGCAGATGGTGCAAAACCTTGAGGGCATGGGCTTTACCGTAGTTCCTTTCGGCCAGGGCTTTAAGGACATGTCCCCGCCCACCAAAGAACTCATGAAACTTACTCTAGAACAGAAACTTGCTCACGGCGGTCATCCGGTTCTCAGATGGATGATGGACAACATCTACATCAGAACAGACCCGGCAGGCAACATCAAAGCCGATAAGGAAAAGTCCACCGAGAAGATCGATGGGGCGATTGCCACCATCATGGGACTTGATCGTGCTATCCGATGCGGCAATGACAATACCTCGTCTGTTTACGATGAACGCGGCATTCTGTTTATTTAGGAGAATCAAATGCTATTCGGATTATTCAAATCCAAAAGGAAAGCAAGGGACAGCCTTAACGGCTCCGGCTACCGCTTTATGATGGGAGGAAGCACCTCTGGGAAAAAAGTTAACGAGCGGTCGGCCATGCAGATGACGGCGGTGTATGCCTGTGTGCGTATTCTGTCGGAATCTATTGCAAGCCTTCCTGTTCATCTTTACCAGTATGAATCGGAGGGCAACAAGGCAAAGGCGGTAAAACATCCGCTGTATCGCATTCTGCATGATGAGCCGAATCCGGAAATGACCTCATTTGTGTTCCGAGAAACGCTGATGACGCACCTGCTCCTCTGGGGCAATGCCTACGCTCAGATTATCCGAAACGGCAAAGGTGAAATCATCGGACTGTATCCCTTAATGCCTAACCGCATGACGGTTGACCGGGACTCAAACGGTCAGATTATTTATCAGTATCAGATGCAGGACTCGGATGCTCATACAGGAAAAAGCGGCTCTGTGACTTTAAGGCCGTCCGAGGTGCTGCATGTACCGGGCTTAGGCTTTGACGGACTTGTCGGATACTCCCCCATTGCCATGGCTAAAAATGCCATCGGACTTTCTATTGCCACTGAGGAATACGGAGCAAAGTTCTTTGCCAACGGTGCAACACCGGGAGGCATTCTGGAGTTTCCGGGAACGGTGAAAAATCCTGAATCGATCCGCGAAAGCTGGAACAAGGGGTTCTCCGGCAACAATGCCCATAAGGTAGCAATACTTGAAGAAGGCATGAAATACACGCCGATTTCCATTTCACCGGAGCAGGCGCAGTTCCTTGAGACCAGGAAATTTCAGATTGATGAGATTGCGAGGATCTTCAGGGTGCCGCCACACATGGTTGGTGATTTGGAGAAATCGAGCTTCTCCAACATCGAACAGCAGTCTCTTGAGTTCGTGAAATACACCTTAGAGCCCTGGATTATCCGTTGGGAGCAGTCTCTTAACCGGGCACTCCTCACCGAAAAGGAAAAGCCGGACTATTTCGTGAAGTTCAATGTGGACGGACTTCTTCGAGGTGATTACCAGAGCCGCATGAACGGCTATGCCACAGCAAGGCAGAACGGCTGGATGTCGGCCAACGATATCAGAGAATTAGAATGCCTCGACCGCATTCCACCGGAGCTTGGCGGTGATCTGTATTTAATTAACGGCAACATGACCAGGCTGGAGGATGCCGGAATTTTTGCAAACAAGGAGAACAACAATGAAGAAGTTCTGGAAGTGGAAGAATCAGACGGAGGAAAACGCTCCGACCCCGGAAAGAACCCTGTTCCTGAACGGCACCATCGCTGAGCAGAGCTGGTTTGACGATGACGTGACACCGCAGATTTTCAAAGATGAACTGATGAGCGGTTCAGGAGACATCACCGTATGGATTAACTCTCCCGGCGGTGACTGTGTGGCTGCCGCTCAGATTTACAACATGCTGATGGAATATCCCGGTAACGTCACCGTGAAGATTGACGGCATTGCCGCCTCTGCCGCCTCGGTGATTGCCATGGCGGGAACCAGGGTGTGTGTCTCACCGGTTTCCATGCTGATGATTCACAATCCGATGACCTTTGCCTTTGGCAATACTGCTGAAATGCAGAAAGCCATCGACATGCTTGGGGAAGTAAAGGAATCAATCATCAATGCATACGAAATCAAAACCGGCATGAGCAGAGCCAAGCTTTCCCGTCTAATGGATGCGGAAACCTGGATGAATGCCAACAAGGCCGTGGAACTTGGATTTGCCGATGAGATTCTGCAGAGAGAACCGTCTTCCGAAAATGAAATGACGGAGGCTGCCGCTACAGCTTTCTCAAGGGCTAGTGTTACCAATTCACTGATGGAAAAGCTGTCTGCCCGATGCCGCATTGAGGCAAAACCAACTGAAACAAAAACCAACGAACGCTCCGTCGCTGATTTGATGGAGCGTCTTAACCTTATCAGAAACTAGGAGAAATTATGACTACTGTAAATGAACTTCGCGAAAAGCGAGCAACCGCCTGGAATGCCGCCAAGGCCTTTCTTGAATCCCGTCGTACCGACAAGGGAACTCTTACCGCAGAGGACGATGCTACCTACACCCGAATGGAGCAGGACATCACTGATTTAAGCAGGGAAATCGCCCGACTTGAACGCCGTGATGCTCTTGATGCCGAACTTTCCCGTCCGGTAAACACTCCCATCACCTCAAAGCCATCTGCTGCCGTTGGCTCTTCTGTTGCTGACTCTGCGGTAAAGCGCGGTCGGGCATCTGATGAGTATAAGAACGGCATGCTCAAGGCTCTCAGAACCAACTTCAAGCAAGTTTCCAACGTTCTGCAGGAAGGCGTTGATGCCGACGGCGGTTACCTGGTACCTGAGGAATACGACGATAGACTCATCCAGGTGCTTGAGGAAGAAAACATCATGCGTTCTCTGGGGCATGTCCTCAACACCTCCGGTGAACACAAGATTAACATTGCCGCCACCAAGCCTGCTGCCGCATGGATTGAGGAAGGCGGTGCGCTGTCCTTCGGTGATGCAACCTTTGCTCAGATTTTACTTGATGCCCACAAACTGCATGTTGCCATCAAGGTAACCGAGGAACTGCTCTATGATGCGGCTTTCAATCTGGAGAACTACATCATCACCGAGTTCGGCAAGGCTCTGGCCAACGCTGAAGAGGATGCTTTCCTTAACGGTACCGGTCGTGGTCAGCCACTCGGTCTCTTTGCCGAAACAGGTGGCGGTACTGCTGCTCTGTCTGCCGCATCTGTTAACACCGACCACATCATGCAGCTTGTGTATGCGTTAAAGAGACCTTACCGCAAGTCAGCATCTTTCATTATGCATGACAAGACCGTGGCTGCAATCAGACAGCTCAAGGACAACAACGGCATGTACCTCTGGCAGCCGGCACTGACTTCCGGAGAGCCGGACAAGCTCTTAGGCTACGATGTGTATACCTCACCGTTCTGTCCTGAAGGCAAGATTGCCTTTGGTGACTACAACTACTACAACATCGGTGACCGCGGTACCCGTTCATTCTCTGAACTTAGAGAGCTCTTTGCAGGCAACGGCATGATTGGTTTTGTGGCCAAGGAGCGAGTGGACGGCAAGCTGATCTTGCCGGAAGCGGTGCAAATCCTCACTATCACCGGCGGTAAGACCGTGAAACCCTAAGGCTCCATAACGGAGCTTTTTTTATGCCTTCATCATTCTGCTGATGGAGGCTTTTTTGGAGTTTAGCTATGAGCATGACACTAAAGGAAATGAAGAACTATCTGCGTGTTGACGGTACCGAGGATGACACGCTTATCAGGAATCTTATCTACTCGGCTGAACGGCTGTGTCTTGATGTGCTGAGAGCGGATTCGACCAAAGTGCTCTACGACTCGAAGTACGGCAGAGCCGCGGTGATGTATGCCGTCAACTACATGTATGAGCATCGCACCGAGGCTGACTACCGGGCATTGACGCTTTCCCTCCGTGCCATGCTGTTCGGCTCAAGGAAGGAGGCATTCTGATGGAAACCGGAACGATGAATGAACGGATCAGAATTTATGAACCGAAGTCTGACGGCAATCAGACCTCGCTTGATGAGTATGAGCTTTCGGGTTCGGTCTGGGCGAACGTGAGACAGGTTACCACCCGTGACCAGATGCGTTCAGGCGTTGAGGTACAGAGCGGTCAGATTACCATTCTGATCCGCTACCTTGCAGGTCTTTCCGATGACTGCCTTATCGAGTGGAACGGCAAGTTCTACGGCATCGATAACCTGTCTCCCGACAAACATAAGGGAGAGATTCTGATTGGCTGCAGCTACAGCGGACTTAATGAAAATCAGAGGTTTACCACATGATTTCAATCAGTGAAATGAAAGCAAAGGTTAAGGCTCTCGTTGAGGACCTCACCGGACTGAAAGCCTACTTTGATTTGGTGCCGAACAACATCAAGACCGGAGTTCTGATTACCCGGCAGGCTACCGAGTTTTCCGGCAGAACTGTTGATGGCGAGGCGCACGTTGCCCATCACGGTTTTGAGGTGTTTATCTTCTCGTTTCAAAGCGCAGAGTCCTGTGACGCACCGACGGATAAGCTGATTAATGCCGCTGACGGGAAATATTCAAAGGACTTCAGACTCATTATGGTAAACAGCATCACACCTACGGAGTATGACCCCGAGGTCGGATTCTGGGGCAATGTCATCAGCATGGAGTTTGTTGAACGATGACGATTGAAGTACATACAGACGGTGCTGACATTCTTGCTGAAAAGCTCAAGGGTCTGCCGCAGAAACTGCAGACTAAAATCAGCCGTGTGATTCTGAAGGAGGCGCTGAAGGAAACAGGAGCAAGAGAAGAACTTACGGGGTACATCGATACTCACTTCAAATCCCATACCGGAATCTACCGCAAGTCTGTATCCGGCATTAAAACCTCAAGGGTTCGCTCTGACCATAACCGGATTATTTCATACATACACTTTCTGCCGGTGAGCAAGGTTAAGGGCAGCAAGGAAGGCAAAAAGGCTCATATGCCGCCAAAGACTCTGAACCACTGGCTTAATGCCGGTACCCGTGACCATGCTGTTGGCAAAGGCTCAAGTCTTGAAGGCAATAAAGTCATTCAGCAGCTTATCGCCAACAAATATCAGATTGCCATCAACAAGGCTCGCCTTAATCTCGCATCTGCCAAAACACAGAAACAGAGGGATAAGTACCAGGGCATGATTGAACGCAACACCAATAAACTGATGGCAGTTAAGGCTCGTGCCACAAAGAAGGCAAGTCAGCATGGTGGCAAGGTTAAGGGTATATCTGCCCGTCATTTTATTGAAGCAATACAACGCAGGGTAGATCAAAACGCAGTGGCCATTGTGGTTCAGCAGGTTGAAACCTCTATGGCCGATTTATTGAAATAGGAGAAAACAAAATGGCTAAACATACACAGCTTTACGATTACAAGGCAAAAGAGCCGGTACTTCTTGGAGGTACTCATTCCCAGTTCTCAACCGATGATGGAGTTACCTGGCTGCCGCTTAAAGGCGCTCAGGAGCTTGGGGATATCGGTGACATTGCCGAATCCGTGGAATGCACCACCATCGATGATGACAGAAAGGTTTACTGCGGCGGTTTGAAGGACTCCGCTGAAAAGGAACTCACCATCTACTACTACGATGATGACGCCGACCAGCAGGCTCTCATTGCTGCCGCCAAGGAACAGCAGACGGTTCGCATCCGTCATCAGTGGCCTAACGGCACCAGAGCTACCTATGATTTGAAACTTCTTGGTTATCAGATTATGTCCGGCTCTGCTGACGGTTTTATGCAGCTTAAGGTTTCAGGCAGACAGGCATCTGATGTTGCCTGGTCAAATGCCGATGTAGCTGAACAGACTCAGACCGATGAACAGGAAGGAGAATAACCATGTCTTATTTAGATCAAATCAAGGGGCTGAAATTCAAAGTCAGCAAGGTGACCGTTGATGGTGTGGACTTTTACCTGCGTGAACTTTCAGGCAAGGCGCGTCTCGACTTTGAAGGCGAGCAGGATTTACAGCTTCGAGTGCTCAAAATGATGCACGCATCCCTCTGTGATGAAAACGGCAATCTTACCGAAAAGCCGGAAGACTTTGAAGCCTTTATGGAATCCGTGCCGAACAAGGTGCTGAACGCTTTGGTGAATGCCTTCTCGGCTCTCAACATCACCAGCGAGACCAGCTTAAAAAACTAATCCGGGGCAGTTTTACTTTCAGACTGGCGGTGAGAATTGCCCGGGAAATCCACCGCCCAATCTCTGAAGTTCTGGAATATCCCACCACCGAGTTTAACTACTGGGCGGTGGTTTTTCAGGAGGAATACTATGAGGCTCATCCGAAAGAAAGGTACAAAGCCGGAATGACGGAGAGCGATTGTGCCAGAGAGGTTGAGAAGTTTAAACAAATGATGAACAAACGGTAGCGTTATTGATGTACGATTTATCAACAGATTAGGCATCAGATAACAGTTGAATTATTTGTTGATACTAGTTAAATTACTGACATATGAATAGTACGGCCAATTGTTCACAGGAAGTTCCGTCCTGTATCACGGATAAAAATTCAGTGCTGTGATAAAATGACAGCCGATGATGTTGAGTTCGGGGAGGTTAAAGTCATGGGAAGTATTCTGAATCCGACCATGGAAAACAGCTTTGAAACACTGGTTAATTTCAAAGATAAAGACATATTTGTTGATAAAACGGATTTTATAGAAAAGATGTCTGCAAAGATCAATGCAGATAAACGTTTTTTTGCCGTAACCCGTCCCCGCAGATTCGGAAAAACCGTAACGGCCCATATGCTTTTAGCCTATTATTCCAAAGGGTATATCGGCACAAAAATATTTGACGGTCTGCATATTGCTGATAAAGACAACTATGCTGAACATCTCAATAAATATGATGTTATTTACATTGATATGAATACCATCGACGGATTGTTTGATGGTTATTCAGGTCAGAAACAGAAAGTCGAAGGTGTTAATGATCTGGTTGACTATTTCGAGTATTCAGTAATTAAAGATTTAAAATCGAGTAATGAATTTTCAAAATGTCTTGAAAAGCATCAAATTGGAAATATGGGACTTCTGGAAACTTTACTTGCAATCACCCAAGATTTAAATACCAGATTCATTTTTATTATGGATGAATGGGATCTGGTATATCGTGAATACCGTGATGACGAGGTTTTGCAGAAGAAATTTATCAAACTGTTAAAAAATCTGTTTAAATCTGATGGCGGTAAAGCTTGCTTTGCCTTAGCTTATCTCACCGGTATTCTTCCTATCAAAAAATACAACTCTCAGTCTGCGCTTAACGGTTTTGACGAATATAACATGCTTGCTCCTGGTGAGTATGCGACATACTTCGGGTTTACCGAGGATGAAGTTGCAGACATTGTAAAATCACCTAACTGTAAAGTGACACATCAGGATTTAAAGGAATGGTACGAGGGTTATAAAATCAAAGGTGTGGATATTTACAACCCTAACTCAGTGTGTAAGGCAGTAACTAGAAATGAATGTATCAGTTACTGGAGCGGAACTTCGTCCAATGAGGAATTTGTACGTTTGATCAATATGGATTTTGACGGCATAAAGGAAGACATCATCAATTTAATCGAAGGTGATGAAGTTACTTTCAGCTGTGCCAATTTCCAGAATGATATGGTAACCATAAAAGATAAAAATGATGTCTTCAGTCTTCTGGTATGCCTCGGTTACCTTGGATGTGCCGAAACAAAAAATCAATATCGTAAAGTTGCCTATGTTCCGAATGCCGAAATCAAAGCAGTGCTGATGGATATTGTCAGAGAGCAGAACTGGTATGAACGAATGGAAACCATCAGACGTTCAGAAAACCTGCTCAAAGCTATCAAGGAACTTGACGGAACAACCGTAGCCACAATTATTCAGGATATTCACAATTCTCCGGCTGTAGCTCTGCTCGACTACAATGATGAGGAATCTCTTACGTATTGTGTGATGACCGGTCTTTTATGGTCAACTCTTGATGATTACAGCTATCACCGGGAAGATCAGGCAGGAAAGGGTCGTGTTGATTTAGTGTATGAGCCGATAACAAGGAGACAGCCTCTTATTCTGATTGAGTTTAAGTATGACGACTCTGCCGAAGAAGCCATTAAGCAGATTAAGGAAAAAGAGTATTTCAAACGCTACGCCGGACAGTACAGAAATATCATACTTGTCGGAATAAATTTCAGCACCAAGACCAAGGATCACCAGTGCCTGATTGAAAAACTGGATAACTAATTTCACAACCAAAACCATTTCCCATGAAGGATCTCCTAACCGAGATCCTTTTTTTATTTTCAGGAATTTCAAATGAACGACAGCACCATCAGGCTTTCAGCCGACACGTCAGCTCTCTCGGATTCACTCTCCAAAATTGCCGAGGAAATGACTGCTATGAAGGACGCTGTTTCCTCCTCGGCTGCTGCCATGGGTGCAAACCTTGATGCCTCGGCAAAACAGGCAGAGGCTACCAATGCCGCAATTCACGGACTTGATGACAGCGTTAAGACCGTAACCGACTCCATCAACGAGCAGACCAAAACTGTTACCGACCTCGGCACACAGCAAAGTAAGGTAACAAAGGAAATCAGCAAGGCCTTAAATACTCAGAATACCCAGCAGAAAGACGCCAACACCACTCTTGCCGAGCAGAAGAAAATCATGCAGGAGCAGGAAACCGAAATCAAAAAGGTAACCAAGGCCGTGGACGCACAGACCGGAGTTCTGCAGAAAAATGCCGGCGGCTGGAAAATGCTGATGACGGGTTTTGCCATCAAGTTTGCCTCTGAAGTTGTTGATGGTTTTAAGAGCATCATTTCCACCGGACTTGAGGCCTCTCGTGTATATGAGGACATGTCTGCCAGGCTTACTCCCCTTGTTGGTGATCTGGAAACCGCCCAGAAAACCTTCTGGAGTCTGAACGGCCTTGAGGATGAGACAGCAACCGCTACGGATAAACTCGCTAAAGCCTTTGTGGATTTAGGCAACAACGGACTCACCAACTCAAACGAACAGCTTAAGACCTATGCCACCATCGCCCATGGAACCGGCAGAGACATCAACACTCTGACTGATGCGGTTATTGCTTTCTCGCAGGGCTCAACCAAAGCACTCAGGCAGTTCGGCATTACGGCAAAGGACAACGGTGACACCATATCTCTTACCTACAAAGGCTCAACCACCGAAATTGAAAAGAACAGCAAAGCTCTGGATTCCTATCTCTCTGATTTGGCAAAGAACAATTTTGACGGCGTACTGGAAGCTAAACTCAACACTGTATCTGCAGCTACCGGAAGACTTGATAATGCCTGGGGAACTTTCTGCACCAGACTCATGCAGTCAAACGGCGGTTTCGGTGAACTCATCATTATGGGTAATGACTTTCTGGCCAACACCCTGAACGGCATTTCCGAGTGGTTGGACGACCCTGCGGTGATTGAGTGGTTCCACAATCTTGCAAAAACGGTACGTGAGACTTTCGAGGGAATACGCACCGCATGGGATAGCGTGAAGGACTTTTTCAGCGATACCCTTGAGCTTATCGGGGTCGAGATGAAGGACGGTACCGGGAGTTGGAAACTCTTTTTTTCAAACTTTTTTCAGTTCGCGCAGATTGGTCTTTTGCAGCTCAGTCAGAAAGTCGGAGAACTGTGGGATAACACCGTCGGCTACCTCAATGCCATCGGTGAAGGTATCGGAACTTCTCTTTCCGGAGGAACCTTCTCGGAAGGCTTTGATTTTGCCCGGGAACGAACCAAAAGAGAGGCGGAGGAAACTGCAAAAATCTACAAGGCTACAATTGCCGGAATCGAAAAGGACATCACCGAATCTCAGAACCGTATTGCCGCTGAGCGTAAACGCATCGCTGAAAAGTACCAGAACAAGCCTGTAGGCGAAGGTACTCAGTCTGATGAAGGCTTAAAGATTGGTGCAAATAAGGACTCCGGCAAAGGTAAAAGCTCCGGCGGTGCTCTCTCCAAATCTGCCGAGGTCCGTGATACCTGGACGCCTTATTACGAGCAGATTCTGGAACTTGACCTCCGCTCTAAGAGTGATTTGGAACAGCTCGAATGGGAACATGCCAGGAAAATCAGTGAGTTAAATGCCGTTATAGCAGAGAACACAATAATCTCTGAAACCGAGAAGAACAACGCTCTGCTCATTCTTGAGCAGGACTATCAGAAACAGAAAGCTGAAATTGAAAAGTCAGCCATGGATTTTCTGAATTCTCTCAATCCCGAGGATGAGGAGATTGTCAGATTGCAGGAAAGCTACGGTAAGAAACTCGAAATGCTGGAGCAGTACCACAATGACAGACTGATTTCAGAGGAAAACTACCTGCAGGCGCATACGGCTCTGATGGAACAATACACCACAGAATCGACTGCGGCCAAACAGAAAAAACAGTCCGAGGATTTGAAGAAAATGATGGAGCCTTACGAGAAAATGGCTGATGCCACCATTTCAATTTCAGATGCCTTTGATGATTTGTCTGCCAATATGAACGAATCATCCGGTGCCTATAAGGCCTTATTTGCGGTTCAGAAAAGTTTTGCGGTAGCAAGTGCAACCATGGATGCGGTGCAGGCATGGATTAAGGCTTTAAATGATCCGACAGCAGTTACCTGGCCGCAGAAACTCGCCAACTACGCCTCCGCTGTTGCTACCACATCCTCCGCCATTTCTCAGCTTACCTCGGTTTCCATGCATGATAAAGGTGGTCAGCTCAAAGCTGGTGAATGGGGTATTGTGGGCGAATACGGACCGGAACTTGTTCAGGGACCGATGAGCGTGACTTCCCGAAAGGAAACCGCTGAACTTGCCCGTTCTGCCATTAACGGAGGCTCGGGAAACGGCTGCAATGTATGTGTGAACCTTTACGAGAATTCAGAAAAGGCGGGAACCGTTGAAACCCGCGGTGATGACGAACAGAGAATCGTAGATATTTTTATTGCCGACATCCGTCACGGCGGTTCAATGAGCAACGCTCTGCAGAGCACCTTCAATCTCAGTCGAATGGGAGCATAACCATGCAATTTTATCCTTCTTATCTGCCGCCTCCGCAGCAGAGAGGCTTTAACTACAAAATCAAACCCAACATCATCAGAACCCAGATGGCGGATGGTCACGTAAGACAGAGACTGGTTAATACCGGAACTCCTCATGAACTCTCTGTTACCTTCATTTTTTCTGATGAAGAGTATCGGAAGTTTATGGCTTGGTACCGAAAAGACATCAACTACGGTCAGGACTGGTTCTACATGCCGGTGCTGAATGAATACGGCAGCACTGATTCACTCTGCAGAATACAGAATGGCGAACTCTCTGCCTCGCTTAACTGCGTTAACAACAATGGTCCGTTATGGTCGGTGCAGTGCCGCCTTGACGTAGAACCGGGAATTGGCGGTGACGAGGTATGGATTGATCCGGAAGGCTGGGATGAGCTTTATGCCTATATCTGGGTTGCTTATTACACCAATTACGAGTGGCCGGGGATTAAGCTCAAAAAGAATAGATTCGGCTATTACGTTTTTAACCTGAATCTTCTCAAAGGATATCCGTATGACGGGTATGTGGAATTCAACGATAACAACGGCAATTCCACCTGGAGTTTTTATTCCTACGAAATCGATGACTGGTGTGGCCGCATTATCAAAGTCAAGCCGGATTCTGAAGAGGTGGAATACCTTTCATGGTTTAACTAAGGACGGAAAATGCTTTATTCTCTTGAAGAAATCTATGCCAGCGGTGGCAGACTGCCGATTGTTACGCTCACCATTACCAATGAGGCTATCGGCACTCTGCGTTATGTGCTGGGTTACGAAGACATGCAGCTCTGGGGAGACACCTATGAAAAATCTGCCTTTACGGTTTCAATGCCGGAAAGGTCTGACAGCGGCTTTTCCGATTTATCCTTCGGAGTTGATGGAGTAAGCGGTGAAGCCTACGAGTACATGAAACGGGTTATCGAAACTCAGACAACCACCTACATCACCGTTACCCAGTGGCATTACGAACACCGCGACAAGCTCTCTGAACTGACGCTCACCATCACCGGCGGACGCATCACCCGGGAATCGGCAACCTTCACCGCATCCTTCTGCGACATGCTGAATCTTGAGTTTCCGCGACTCCGCTATACCGCCTCTAACGCACCGGGACTTAAGTATGTGGCTTAACCATTATCTTCTCATCAGACACACACCGAACGGCAGGAAGTACCCGTTCCTTGACTGCTGGGGACTGGTCTGCGAGTTCTACCGCCGGGAGTTCGGCATTGAACTTGATGACTATACGGATTTCAGCATCAGGGACGGATATGAAAAGGAATCGGAGCGGGGCGGTTTTAAGGAAGTTCCGGAAATAGAGGCAGAAAAGGGCGATGTGATCGCCTTTTTTCGTCACGGTCAGATCTTCCATGTAGCTGTGTATCTCAGCAGAGGTGAGATGCTGCATACCGGACTTAACCGACACTGCCGGGTGGAAAAGATTAGATCGATGCAGTTTGTGGATTGCCGATTCTACCGTTATGCCATCAATGATGCAGGTCATGAACCTCATTTACTAAAAGTCTCTATAGGAAGAAAAAAATAAGTCTATAGGGGGTTTTAGTAATTAACCATCATGACTTGCATACTCACATTTGACGGGGCGAAAAATATGGAGAAAACATGAAACTTGAAATTGTAACCAGAGAAGACCTGTCCAGGGTACTCGAACAGATGGAGCTGCCCGAATACAGCGGCAGTCTGCCGGCTCTTATGAAAAGTCAGATCACCTCATACAATCCGACATTAAAACCATATCTGTCGCTTTATGTTAACGGCAGAAAGGTAGAACAGACTGAATGGCAGCACACCTTTATCAGTCGTGATGATCATTTAAAGTTTGTCATTGAACCCGGAGTAACCGGTACAGCCATTGCCGCCATCATTTCCGTGGTGGTAGCCGTAGCCTCTGCCGTTTATGCCATGGTGAGCATGAACAAACTGGGTAAACACAATCAGAAGGATTCCAAACAGGGAAACTCCATCTATGACGTGAATGTTCAGGGCAACAAAGTAAAGTTGATGGAAATCATTCCAGAGAACTTCGGATTCTTCAAACGCTATCCGGACTATCTTGCCGATAAGCATGTGTTTTACCGCAACAATACTCTGTTCTGCGACATGATTTTATGTCAGGGTATCGGCTACTATGATTACAAATCCGACCATTCCGACATCTACATCGGTGAAACTCCCATCAGTGAACTCAAGGGATGTGCGGCTCACATCATTGAGCCGGGAGTAAAGATTACCGCTGAAAATTCACCGGAGGACAAATCCTGGTACTGCTGGTATTCCTCCACCGAGGTCACCCAGAGCGGCCATACACTTAAAAGCGGTCAGGGAAAAATTGATACTTCCTCAAAGGACGGTGTAAATCTTGAGTTCAGCGGTAAGACCTTCAGTGGTTTTTCCTATCAGAGTTTTTCCCACGGTTATGGCGGCTGCTCCGGTGGCGGGACTGATGTTCACCGCATCAGAAAAACCTTTGATTTGAAATGGGCAGACGGAACTATCTTTGAGCTTTCCGGAGTTACCAATACCCGCAGAATAAGCACAGAAATTGTTTCTGCTGTATCTGATGAGAGCATAACTGTCATCACAGTGAAAAAAGATTCACTCATTCAGGATTTCAGTTATCTCCGGGCAAGACAGACTGAAGTTCAAACCAGTGTTGATGAGGAAACCGGTGAGGAGACACAGACCGAGGTGATTGTAAGAAACGGTGATTACGTAAGAATCAGTCTTTCTGCAGTAACATCAGTCTCATATGACACCATTCCTTCCGGCTCAAGCGGAGGAAAATCTGTCACCGAGGAGGAAAGCAACGATGTGTCTGCGCTCTGTGAAATCCTGGAGATAACCGCTGACGGTGACAATGTTACGCTGAAGTTCGACAGTTCGGATTTAACAGTTCCTGCCTTCCCGGATACAGTAGAACCGTCTCAGCCCTACACAAAGATTACCGATACGGCAAATCGGCTGGCAGGCTCTGTGTTTCAGCCGATGCCTGCGGATTATCCGTATGACGATAACGGCTTTTATGAAATCGTGAGTTTCAGAGATGGCGTCTATATGGTTAAAAGACTCAATGACAGCTATGGTGAAATTGCAGAGTGGCCAGGGTTCTTTTCCAGCGGAATCAATCAGGAGCATACAGTATTCACTCTCGTGAGCGGAATGGCAAGTGACGGCGGTTACGTTGGACCTTACCGGGCATGTCCGTATGGTGCGGTATCAAACATCTTTGAACTTGATTTTTCTCTGCCGTCAGGACTTGGAAAACTTAACGATGACGGTGATTTTGAGAAACTCACCATCACCATTCAGATTGAGTACCGCAGAGCCGGTTCGGATGATGAGTACACGGTGATTGAGAAATCATGGACTAACAGTACCAACGACCAGCTTGCCGAAACCATCAGACTTGAACTTGATGCAGCAGACAACTATGAGTTCAGGGTTCTCAGAACCTCAAAGGAGGACGGCTCAACCCGTGCTCTCGAGGAAATCAAATGGACCGGACTTAAAAGCGTCATCAGCACCATTGACCGGTATGACAACATGACCGTGCTCATCTGCAGGTTTAAAGGCAATGAAACCTTATCCGAGCTTTCCGAAAATCAGCTCGCTACTTACTGGACAAGAAAACTTCCTGCTGTGGGGTATTCAGATAATCTGCCGCTGACGCCGACAAGGGATATTGCTCCGGTGGTTCAGTACATTGTACGGAAATCCAAATACCGCAATATCCTTGATGTCGATACGCTGATGGAGTTTGATGAACTGTGGCGGTCTCAGGGACTTGAGTGTAACGGCTCCATCGACAGTGACAGCACGTTACTTGAAAGTTTACGCGATGTGCTCAACTGCGGCTTTGCGGTTCCTGTTGTTCGTGACAACACCTTATCGGTTAAGAGGCTTCATGCCGGAGCACAGCCAGTGCAGATTTTCACGAAGAGCAATATGACCTCAAGTCCGGTAATCACTTACTCTCTGCCAAAAGATGATGACGTGAACGAGGTGGTGGTTAATTTCACCTCTCCGGAAACCTATAAGACTGAAACGGTGTACTGTCACATTGATGAGGAAGGAAACAAACGCATCACTGATTATCCGGAATCCGACAATCAGGAAAGACTTGATGCCTGGGGCGTAACCGACAGAGAGCATGCCATTGCACTCGGTATGAGGCGACTGCGGTATCTCAGAAATACCAGAGTAACCTATGACATCAAAACCGAACTCAACGGACTCAACTGTCAGTTCAACGATTTGGTGGGACTTATGCTGGATGAGAACTTATCCAACATCACCGGCAGGATAACCGGAATAAACGGGCAGACCGTTACCACGGACATAGAGCTACCGGAAGATATCTGGGAAGGTATAGTGTATATCTCAAGAAAGGATGGCTCCTATGGTGAATATACCTTTTACCGTAATGACAGCCATACACTTTATCTCGATACCTACCCGGACATCGATTGGGACAGTGAGTTTGGCAAGTCTCTCGAATATCCGCTTTTTGCCATCGGTGAACTGCAGCTCTGCTGGGTTACTGCCGTTAAGCCGGAAAGCAATAACCGTTGTTCATTAAGTCTCATCAACTACTCGGAAGACATTTTCAAAGATGACATTAAGGAGAAAAACCAATGAAAGCATTTGTAGTTCTTGATGAGGGATATATCAATCAGGCGGTGGTATCCCTCAGTTCTTTTTTCAGATATAACCGCATTGAGCTGGTGATATACGCTCAGAAAGGCACAGACCTCAGTAGAGTTCTTGCCGTAGTTCCTGAAAACTTAGTGGAGGTACGCTACGTTACCTTTCCCAAGCATGAGCTTTTTGCCTCTGTTGGTGATAACAGACTGATGGTTCACCGCAGTGCCGTACCTGCTATTGCACAAAGGATTAAAGCTCTTGAGGAAGTTTCTGCAGAAACGGACTGTGTCCTGAACTTTGATTTGGACACTCTGTTTCTCGGCTCGGCAGTTCCTCTCCTTGAGGAGATTACGGCAGAGCATGAATCCTGCATCTTCGGAGTCAGCGAACGTGAAAACCGGGACAAGTGGATGAAGCAGATGAAACTTAAGGAAATCGTGAACACTCCGCTGTATTTCAACACCGGTCTTATGTGCTACAAGGCTGACTGCAAAGGACTGTATGAGAAGTTCATCAAAACGATTGAGGAAAAAGGAGACTTCATGTACTGCCCGGAGCAGGACTTTGTGAATCTTCACTTTAAGAAAAAGCATCAGCTTTCAGGTGAGTTCAATGCTATCTGGTTCAATCCGGGATACAAGGAAATGGCTCCTCTGATGGTGCATTATCTCTCAATGGAGAAACCATGGAATAAATTCATCTATCTTGATTTCCGAGCCTATGCCTGGTGGAAGAAATACCTCTCCGCCTGCGAACGGGTGGAAGGATATCTAGACAGAGACTTTATCGGACGGGTACGAAGTAACGTAAACAGAGTTAAATGACGGGCGGCTTAACAGTCGCCTTTTTTATTGGGAGAAACAAAATGAGAGAGCTTTGGAATATGCTCCAGGCAGTATTTACCGGAATTGGCGGATGGCTGGGTTACTTTCTCGGAGGTTGTGACGGGCTGCTTTATGCCCTGATTGCCTTTACGGTTATCGACTACATCAGCGGTGTTATGTGCGGGATAGTCGATAACAACCTATCAAGCTCCATCGGGTTTAAAGGTATCTGCCGTAAGGTGGTTGTCTTCATGCTCGTGGGCATTGCCAGCATTCTGGACACGAGAATCTTTCAGACCGGAAGTGTCCTCAGAACCGCTGTGATTTTCTTTTACCTTTCAAACGAAGGTATCAGTCTTCTCGAGAACGCTGCACATCTCGGTCTGCCGATACCGATGGTGGTCAGAAAAGCCTTAAACCAGTTACACGATAAATCAGAAAATAAGGAGAACGAAAATGGCAAATAGTCCATTAGTGAGTTACACCAAATTGAGTCCGAACCATTCCGGTAAAAGGACTCACACCATTGACCGCATTACACCTCACGCTGTTGTCGGTCAGCTTAGTGTCGAACGAATCTGCGACTGCTTTAAGGACAGAAGCAGACAGGCAAGCTGCAACTATGCCATCGGTGCTGATGGCAGAATTGGACTTTGCGTTGATGAGCAGAACCGCTCCTGGTGCTCATCATCAAGAGATAACGACCAGCGAGCAGTTACCATCGAGTGCGCATCAGATCTGACGGAGCCTTACACCATGAAGCCGGAGGTGTATGCCGCCATGGTAGATCTGTGCGTTGATATCTGTAGAAGGAACGGAAAGAAACGACTGCTGTGGATCGCTGATCGGGATAAGGCTTTAATCTATGAGGTTAAATCTGACGAGATGTTGCTGACGGTTCATCGCTGGTTTGCTCGAAAGAGCTGTCCCGGAAACTGGCTATTCGGGAAGTTGGGCGATTTGGCTCAGGAAGTAAATAGCCGACTTGGGGAATAAGGAAAAAGCCGACAGAAAGGGACTGTCGGCTTATAAAAATAATTCAATTTTCAAAAGGCATTTGTTTCCTACTAATTTAAAAGCAGACATGCTATTCGTCTAGCACATATAACGAAAACTCTAAAGTACTCGTAAGGTCTTCAAATTTTTCTTGGTTACTTAAACTCTTTCATAATAAAGGGAGAACTGAATTATATATTCATAAAATACCTTCTATGTGCTGCACAGCAAGAGACATACACGCAACGGCGACCGAGCAACAGAATCCAAGTGCAATTGGTCTGCCACCATTCCGTAGGAGATCCCAAATTTTAGTGTTCAATCCAATTGCACACATTGAAAGAACAATTCCGAATTTACCAATATTTCCTAACATCGCTGATACTTGTTCTGGCAATATCCCAGCAGTGTTAATGACACTAGCAACTACAAACCATAGAATAAACCAAGGAAAGATTCTTCTAAAGTTTAAATCTTCTCCATTATTCTGACTTCTTGTTGTTATAAATGAGAATAACAGACATACAGGTACAATCATGAGTGCACGGGTAAGTTTTACAATAGTGGCGAAATACCCCGCCTCAGGACTGTATGAATATCCAACGGCTACAACTGAAGAAGTATCATTCACTGCTGTTCCTGACCACATGCCAAAGCCAAAATCAGACATCCCTATAGCATGACCAAGAAATGGAAAAATGAAGACTGCAATTACGTTAAAAAGAAAAATTGTTGAAATCGACAACGTAATATCTCTGTCTTTTGCTCCTATAACCGGTGCAACAGCAGCTATTGCCGAACCGCCGCAGATTGCAGTACCGGCACCGATGAGAGTAGAGATCATGGTATTCAGTTTAAGCAGTTTTCCTATCCACCATGCAACACCAAAGGCTGTAATCAGCGTAAATAACATTACGGATAATGACTGAGATCCAACCTTCATAACATGAAACAGGTTCATTTCGAATCCAAGAAAAATTATGGAATACTGCAGAATCTTTTTCCCTGTAAAACTTATTCCTGCCTCAAATGAAGTAGATCGTGGTAATAAGGCAAAGAGCATCCCGATGAGAATTCCAAAAACAGGACCACCAATAATAGGGAATGAAATCCCAAGATAATATGAAGGAACAGCCAGTATCAAAGCAAAAATAACGCCTTTAATCACATCATGTTTCATACCACCAAACTCCAGAAAAATTTATTTATCCTTATGTGTATGCTAGATCATACATCTTGGACTCCCCATTGTTAAATACTATGATTTTATGATATATATAGGTAAAAGCCTATGTATGATAAGGGGATGAGATGACTTTTAGGCACTTTAAGATTTTCCTGCAGGTATATGAGTCAGGAGGAATGACAAAAGCTTCTGAAGCTTTATTTATTTCTCAGCCTACAGTAAGTCAGGCGATTAAGGAACTTGAAGAACACTATCACACAAAACTTTTTGAACGCCTTGGTAAGAGACTCTATCTTACTCCCGCAGGAAAGAAATTGCTCCATTATGTAAAACATATAGTAGGATTAATGTCTCAGACAGAATCTGCACTAAGAGATTATTCTGATGTGAGCCCGCTTCGAGTTGGGGCTACGCTAAGTATTGGAGAGAGTGTTTTTATACCGCTACTCTCAGAGCTTAAAAGTAAATTTCCTAGAAGGATTATATACTCAAATATTCACAACACTGCCATACTTGAAGAACTGCTTCTTAAGGACGAACTCGATGTGGCACTAATAGAAGGAAAAGTTCAGTCTGAATTTCTCCGAAGAATTCCTTTTATGGACGATGAACTGATTTTTGTTGATGCTCCTTCAACACCAAAGATAAGAAAATTATCTGACCTAGAGAAATTGTATTTCATCACACGTGAGTTCGGCAGTGGTACAAGAACGTTATTTGAAGGGGAATTGAATAAACATAATATCTGTCCTCATATTATAGGTGTATACAACAATTCTGAGAGTATTAAACAGGCGGTGAAGGCTGGTTTTGGAGTGTCAGCACTATCTAGACGAATAGTCGAAAAGGATCTTAATGAGGGAACTCTTATGGAATTCACTGTGCCTGAAATTAGTTTTAAAAGAGTGTTTAATATCGTCCATCATGAAAACAAATTCATTACTCCTGTCCTTGAATATTTCATGAGTATATGTTTGAACTATCGAAAATAGTTTAGGTAATTCACAGAATAACTGAATTAAGACCACCTAGGAAAGCAGCCGACAACTAAATGGTTATCGGCTCCAGTACCTTAGAAGGGGAGTGAACAATCTTGCATCGAAAGTAACGGAAAGGTTATGACTGTATAGATGACAAAACTATTGCCCGTGAGGATCTCTTCGGGGGTCACTCTACATTGGGGAAGCAATTTTTACGAACAGGTTGGTAAAGATCTGAGAAAAGAACTGCCTGATGTAAAGTCTTTTTCCGCCCGAAATCTCCGGTACATGCATCAGTTCTACTGCCTTTTCCCAATTTTGCAACAAGTTGTTGCAAAATTAGATTTTAATCCCAAAGCCGACTGCGTTTCATGTGATGAAATCTTTTTGATCCCGTGGGGGCATATTGTTCAAATCATGAATAAGGTCAATAGAAACCGTGATAAAGCCTTATTTTACATACACAAAACCCTCGAGAACAACTGATCTAGAGCTGTACTGATGAACTTTCTGGATACAGACCTCTATGAAAGACAGGGCAAAGCAGTAAGTAATTTTGATCTTACTCTTCCTGCTCCTCAAAGCGATCTTGCTCAGGCTATTACCAGAGACCCGTACACCTTCGATTTTCTTACCCTCCGGGAGAGCTATGACGAAAAAGAACTGAAAGATGCTCTTATGGATAACATTACCAGATTTCTTCTTGAGCTTGGTAACGGCTTTGCCTTTGTTGGGCGTGAGTATAAGCTTGAAATTGGAAACACAAACAACTTCATTGACATGTTGTTCTACAATATCAAACTTCATTGCTATGTGGTCGTTGAAATCAAAGTGAAGGAATTTGATTCCGGTGATATGGGGCAACTCGGAACTTATATGGTTGCCGTTAACCATCAGCTGAAGAGTGAAAATGATGGACCTACGCTGGGGCTGTTAATCTGCAAATCAAAAGATAACGTCAAGGCTCGTTATGCGCTTGAAGCCAGCAGCCAGCCTATGGGAATTTCCCAATACGACATAACCACCTTTATTCCAGAAAAATTCAAAGGAAGTTTACCTACCATTGAGGAAATCGAAGCTGAAATATCGGCCAATGAGTTATCTGCCCCAAAATAGCAAAATAAAGAGGGAACACTATATCAGCATTCCCTCTCTCATATTTCGCAATTATTTAGAACCAAACGCTCCGAATATAATTATCAGAACTATTACGGCTATAGCAATAAAGTTTGTAAAAGAATTTTCAGATTCTAATACTCGAAGGGGATCTACTCCTGCATAAGAAACAGAACTTGATAAGATCCAAAAGCATATAACCCGGTTCATACTTGCACTCATAAAACCTTAAAAGATTATTTACAATATGATGGCGGATTGTAACCGTTGCATTTCTCAAGCATTTTTGCCCTTTCTCTCATCAACTTTGATTCTTGTTTCATGTACTCTGTTCTAGCTTCTTGCTCTTCACAATTTCTTCTAGCTTGACCACTCTCCCAACTACAATCTGCAATAGCAGGAACAGTTATACAAACATTCCCCAAAACCAAACACACAGCCATCAAAATTAATTTCTTCATAATTACTTATACCTCTCAATTAACATGGAATCCACGAATCACCAATTACATCGCCACCTACTGCAACGTAATTACCAAAATTTGTAATCATAATTAAACGATTGTTTTCGTTTTTCAAAGAAACAGAAACTAACTCTCCTGGTGTTCTCAATGTGCCGATTTCATTTGCTTCCATGCCAATAAAACCTCTAAAATCAATTACTTCCCAGTTCTGACAATCCGTTGATCTTGAAATCGTTAAATCATCGTTTGCTGTAAAAAAGTACCTTACACCATCGCTGATCACTTCAACAATATTTTCCATATTCTCCTCCGTTTATCGATCGCTCCTCTTACAAGTTTACCATTGTTTTTTTTTTGACCAGTTTTGGGCTTACTTTGATCTTATATCTGTGATCAGACTATAAAACATTCATATTTTTTGAACTTCATCATATTCAATGTCATCTTCCCCCTGCTCACCAAACAGCCAATCACCCACATTCCCAAAAATAAATCCGCTCAAATCAGCCACTGATGTCTAATCTCAAGCATTCCACCTCTTTGTAAATCTCCTCTGTTTCTATTCACAGAACAGTTGAACAAATTTTTTTTGTAAAAACCGGTTACTTCTGGGCATTAGTAGGTAGGAGCAATAGTTTTACAGGAGAACCGCAATGCAAGTTACCGAAGTTACATCCGCAACTACCAAGCCAACCGCGCTCAGCCAGATCACACATGAGCAGCTGCAGCATGAATTCAATTTTCTGCGGGCTGAACATTTCACTAAAACCATGCTCAATCAGGGACTTATAACGCCTGATGAGTACCGGAGGATCATGGTAGAGAACGTGGTCACTTTCCCGACATTTATCTCGCAAATCCTTTGATTATTGAGTTGATAGTGTTCCAACACAGAGCAAATATGTTACCGACAAAACGGATTGCGAGAAGCAAACACTGATCACTTTAAGGAGCAATTATGCACATAAAACAAATAAGCAGTTATCCGGAACTGCACTTCGAGCGTAACCACGCTAGTGATGATCTTCTTCAGGAGTTCAACTTTCTGAGAGCGGAGCTTTTCACCCGGAAACTTCTCAGCCATGGACTCATCAGCCGTGATGAGTTTCAGTTAATCATGCAGGAAAACAGACGGACTTTTCCGACCTTTCTGTCATCAATACTTTAAGGTGACTGCACATGAAGAAGGTTATCACTATCGAGCCAGCCAACGCTCATCAGCCAAAGAAGAGACTCCGGGTTGCGGCATATTGCCGGGTGTCATCAAGCATGGCAGATCAGCTTGTCAGCCTTGATGCTCAAAAGGCTCATTACGAAGAATACATCACGTCAAATCCTGAATGGGAGTTTGCCGGACTGTATTACGATGAGGGAATTTCCGGAACCAAGAAGGAAAAGCGTCCGGCACTTCTGCAGATGATGACGGACTGCGAGAACGGGAAGATTGATTTCATTGTCACCAAGTCTCTGAGCAGATTTGCCCGTAACACCACAGACTGTCTTGAGCTGGTACGCAGACTTCAGAAACTTCACATCCCGGTTTACTTCGAGAAGGAGAATCTCAATACCGGTTCGATGGAAACAGAACTGTTTCTTTCAGTAATGAGCAGTCTGGCAGAGAGCGAGTCAGTTTCTATTTCCGAGAACAGCAAGTGGGGAGTACGGCACCGCTTTGAGAATGGCTCCTTTAAATTCAGCTATGCGCCATACGGCTACACTCTCGCTGATGGGGAACTTGTCATTAAAGAGGATGAGGCGGAATGGGTGCGGTTTATTTTCAATGAGGCTCTGACGGGGAAGAGCGCACGTCAGATTGCTGCCACGCTGAATGAGAAGAAGGTTCCAGCCAAGAGAAAAGGCACATGGACTGCAGCCTCTGTGCTCTGGATTCTGCGAAATGAGAGGTACAAGGGCGACTGCCTTTATCAGAAAACTTATACGGACTTCCGTCTCAGAAGGCATCTGAATCATGGGGAAGTAGACCAATTCTATGAGGAAAACCACCATGACGCCATTGTCAGCAGGGAGGTTTTCGAGGCTGTCGGCAATGTTATCAGTCATGAACAGCAGGAGAAGAACAGGTCTGAAGGTAATTCAAAATACCAGAACCGCTATGCCTTTAGTGGAAAGCTGATCTGCGGCGAATGCGGAGCATTCTTCAAACGCAGGATCAACATTACCGGAAGGCTCAAATATCCGGCATGGGTATGCTCAGTCCACCATAAGGACGGGAGACGGTGTTCAATGAAGTATGTTCGAGAGGCTGCTCTTGAGACTGCCTTTACCACCATGATGAATAAGCTGATTTTCGGCAGAAAGGAGGTGCTGCAGACACTTCTTGATAACCTCACTACCCAATCTCACAAGTCACGACTCAGCAGAATTGACGTGGTGGAAAGAACCCTGAATGAAATGCAGGAACGCAGACGTAACCTCACTTCCATTATGACCAAAGGTTATCTTGATCCCGCCACCTTTACCCGGGAGAGTAATGAAATCACGGTTGAGACTGAGAAACTCACAGCAGAACGGGATCAACTGAAATCTGAAATCAACGGTGAGCTGACTAAGACCGAGTCCTTGAGAGACATCATCAGATTCACGGGCAAGAGCGAAATGCTCTCCGACTTTGATGCCGGGCTTTTTGAAAGGTTTGTAGATCATGCGGTTGTGAGTTCCAGAACGGAGCTGGAATTTCATCTGAAATGCGGAATGAAGGTTAAGGAGACAATTGAATGAGACTGAATAATACTTTTTTCGGATACAAGATTGTGGACGGCAGGGCGGTAATTCATGAGAAGGATGCCGGTAAAGTCAGATTGCTTTACAAAGGATATCTTTCCGGGCTGAGTTACATCGATGCGGCAAAGGCTGTGGGGTTAGACCTGCATGCCTCATCGGTAAAAATGCTTATGAGAAATGCCCGCTACACCGGAGATGATTTTTACCCTGAGATCATTGATCGCACCACCTTTGATGCGGCTGAAAGGGAACGATTACGCAGATGCTCTGTTCTCGGGAAGAAGGAAGGGCAGAGCAAAGAAAAAGCCCCCGGAACTGCACCGCAGCACTTCTCCTTCAGACAGGGCTTAAAGCAGTTCAGAGATCCGTTCAGACAGGCTGAATACATTTACAGTTTAATTGAGAGGAAGGTTTAAACATGGGAACAATTACAATGATCCCTGCCAAGAGACGAATCGGCAGCAGGGTTGTTCAGGACGAAGTACCAAAGACCAGAGTGGCAGCCTACTGCCGTGTGTCTACTGATACTGATGAACAGGCAACAAGCTATGAGGCACAGGTGGAGCACTACACCGAATACATCAAGAAGAACCCGTCATGGGAATGTGCCGGAATTTATGCGGATGACGGCATCTCCGGAACCAACACCAAAAAGCGGGAGGAGTTTAACCGGCTTATAGATGATTGCATGAAGGGCAAGGTTGATATGGTGATAACCAAGTCAATAAGTCGTTTTGCCCGTAATACACTTGACTGCCTTAACTACATCAGAAAGCTCAAGGATAAGAACATCGCCGTTTATTTTGAAAAAGAAGGAATTAACACGCTCGATGCCAAGGGCGAGGTTATGCTCACCATCATGGCATCACTTGCTCAGCAGGAAAGTGAAAGTCTTTCACAGAACGTCCGCCTTGGTCTGCAGTACCGTTACCAGCAGGGCAAGGTGCTGGTTAACCATACCCGGTTCCTTGGATATGACAAGGATGAGGACGGTAACCTCATCATCAATAAGGAAGAAGCCGAGGTGGTGAAACGCATCTTCCGTGAATATCTGGAAGGGCAGAGCTTTTACGGTATTGGCAAGGGACTCGAGGCTGACGGCATCAGGACTGCAGCGGGAAGTTCCCATTGGCTGAATTCCTCCATTAAACTTATCCTGACAAATGAGAAGTACATGGGTGATGCACTTCTTCAGAAAACGATCACCACAGACTTTCTGACTAAAAAGCGGGTGGCAAATCGCGGTATCGTTCCGCAATACTATGTGGAAAATAACCATGAAGCCATCATTCCGAAGGAACTTTTTATGCGGGTTCAGGAGGAAATGCAGAAAAGGTCAAGGCTTAAAACCACAACGGGAAAACGCAGACAGTACAGCGGTAAGTTTGCTCTTTCAAATCTTGTTGCCTGCTGCCATTGCGGAGGTTTTTATCAGCGAACTCACTGGAATATTCATGGCAGAAAGAGCATCGTGTGGCGATGCCTTTCACGGCTCAAGCAGAAATACTCGGAGGTTGAATGCCACTCCCGAACCATAAAGGAATCGGAACTTCAGAACGTTGCAGTTAAGGCAATCAATGAGGTCTTTGCCAAACAGGACACTTATATGTCTCAGCTGAAGACCAATATTGAGAAGGCTCTCAGTTCCACCAATGCGGATGCGGTAGCCGAGATTGATTCCAGGATTGCTGCATTGCAGAAGGATCTTCTCAAGAGAATAAAACAGCGACAGGACTGCGATAAGCTCGGTCAGGAGATCACCGAACTTCATGAAAGAAAATATCAGTTGCAGCTCAATGATGCCGAAAAAGATGGAACCCGTCAGAAGATTTCAGACCTTAAAGCCTTTCTTGATGAGCAGGAAACCCAGATTGTCGAATATGATGAAGCACTAGTCAGACGGCTGATAGAGCGCATCACCGTCCATGATGATCACTTCACCGTGGAGTTCAAATCCGGGGTGGAGGTTGAGGTTCAAGGTTAGATTATGGCTGCCGGACTTGGTTCCGGCTTTTTTGTGTCTCTAATACTGCCTTACATTCTTGATTTGCTTTCAAATTAATTGCAATATGAAAAGACGAGTTTTGAAAATAAAAAGTTAATATGTTTCTTGTGCATAGGTTAATATGTTCTTTTTTGCCTTTTTGTATAAACGCATTACAAACCTAGACACCGCTATGCACTGGTCGTTGCACGTTGAGACCGTGGTTTTACTGTCAAGGGAGAAATAGATCCCCTCTGAAAGCCCTTGAAATCAAAGGATTTGCGGGGTGTGGTGCTTTTTTAAACATGACTGTAAAACAGGATTTATGCTGTATGTATGAACACATCAATGGTATGAGATACAGCATAGTTGAGAATACTGTTTTGCTTTTGGGTAGGTTGCAGATAGCGTTGTGATGTCATAAAAAAGGAAATTGTATGGGATCAGAAAATAAAAGCGGATTACCGGAACCTTTGCCAGATGAGGAAAATTCCGAGGTAAATGGTGGAATATGTGAAAGCAAAGAAGGTGACCATGATGATTATGATGACGATATTCCTCATGATGAAAAAGCTCAGTTTCTCAGAGTTCTAGTACTATTTTTAGCAGGTGGGCTTATTTGGTTTATTTTTCCATATATGTATATTTCGTCTGGTGTAAGTTTCAAACCGGGTGATTTCTGTGGGTTCTTTTGCTTTTTGGCAGAAATATGTTATTTGAGCCTTAGACTAGCAGCGTCGGTAACAGAAGCCGTTTTAATTTCTATCTT
>NZ_JNKD01000012.1:0-49173 GCF_000701925.1 Ruminobacter sp. RM87
TTCAGAATTCCATTCTATGACGCCTTCAGTTCCGCCACCGACAATCTTCCCCACGGTTTTATTCTGCCCCGGTACCCTTCTCGGCTGTCTGAGTGTTTTGTCCCAGGCAATCTTATACGTCGTGACATAAGAGTATTTTCCCTGATTGATAATCATGAGAGGTGGTAATTTCGGAGTGTCTGTTACGGCCATAAAATCATCCATATAAACATACAATACATATGTTTATATTATACTGCAAAAAATTATGGAAGTCTCGTGTTTTCTATAACTTCCATAAAATTATTTTTCGTATATGTTTAAAACAGCAAAGTTTCGGTTGAAAAGGCGACACGGATGTGTCGCCTTTTTTATTGCGGTACTGAAAGATATTCTGATTATTCATGTTAAAAATGAACTTTTATCATGTGATAGTTGTCTTACTGTATGCTGAAAACAAAGAGACTCAGTGGATTGAACCGGTACTGCCGGTTCAGGGTTGTTTTTATTTTTAACAGGCGGCGTTATACGGATAATTGAGTATCCGTATTTCGCTCCGCATAAGATTAAGTTCTATAGAAAAATAATGGTTTTTCACGGAATTGTTGGGAATGTAAATATTGAAGAAGGGGCAAAAGTACTCTAATATTTTAAGCATTCAAACAAAAAAAAGCCCGGAAAACCCGTATACAAGGTTTCCGGATGATATGGCATTCAGAAACACCTGAAAAATCAGCTGACCTGAGCTGTCTGATTAAGGCGTTCCAGATCCTTTTTGAGAAAAGCCGCCTTTACGGCATCAGCCGTGACGGTATATGTGCAGCAGGTGCCGGAAAAATCTCTGGAGATGACTCTGCCTCCGTATTTTCTTACAAGCTCTTCGAGAATGTGCATTCTTGCAAGATCCGCGGTAAAGCGTATTTCCTCGAGGTTTTCAGGATCCTTTAACGGCAGGGCTGTCAGAATTTCCTTTACGCTGTCCTGGTATGCTCTCACGAGCCCTCCGGTTCCCAACAGAATTCCTCCGAAATATCTGGTAACCACTATGGAGATTTCTCCGATGCCGGAGTGAACGAGAACGTTGAGCATTGGTCTGCCTGCGGTTCCCTTTGGTTCGCCGTCGTCAGAACAGCCGATAAAGGCGGTTTCGTTGCCTTTGCCGGCATTGAATGCGTAGCAGTTATGTCTGGCGTCGGCAAATTCCTGACGGATTCGGGCAAGAAACGCTTCGGCTTCGGCAACACCTCTGGTGTGTCCTGCACTGGTGATGAAACGGCTTTTTTTGATGACGATTTCGTTACGAAAGACTTCTCCGTCATTCAGAGCCGGAATCTTATAACCGTAATCTGACATTGCTGGTTCTCCTCTGTTGATGACGGAATGGTGTCTGGTGTCAGACGACGGTCTGAAACCGCCGTCCGCGTATTGTAGCACGAACATCCTATGATCGTGGCCTGATAAATCGTTTCATGAGGTGAAAAACGGATCAGCAGAATTGAAAGGCGTTTTTTACGTATCGGGGCATGCAGGTGCCTTTCATAAAAATGCCGCTCACGATGGAGCGGCATGCTGATTCGGCAGGGTTATCTTGAACCGGTGTTTATCTTTCTTTCGATGATGCGTTTATTGCCTACAAGGGTGTTGAACTTGAAAGAGCCCTTGGAGGTATTGGCATCATAAAGATGTTCCAGATGGAAGAAAGGTGATTCCGAAACGCCTCCGGAGGTGTTTTTGAGCGTATAGCTTACGTAGGCATCTCCGGTGCCGGTCTTCACTGCCTGCAGCCACAGTGAGCCACTGCTGAATGTCCTGTGTTTTTCACTGCAGTCAGGAGCGGTATTATTATGCGGTTTTCCGCAGAGCTTATAGGTGATGGTTCCTTTAAGGTCTCTGAAATCCAGTGAGGCTTTATACGGTTCCTCCTCCTCAGTGTACAGCACGGTACAGCTGTCGTTCACATCCTTCCACCCTTCATCAGTGTAGGCCTTGATGAACAGAGGTGAATACAGCGTGTTGCTTTCGGTATTGCTGCTTTCGACAGTGCCACGGCCCACGATGTGGTCGGTCATGATTCTGCCCAGATAAACCGTGTTGTCTGAAAGGGTTCTGAGCTTTGAGGCGTACCCCTGATGAGCGGTTGAAAGCGTTGCTCCGGTAATATCGGTATTATCCGTGGTTACCGTATTTCCTGATACGCATAAATCATTTCCTGAACCGCAGGTGAATGTGGTTTCGGCACAGTCAGTTCCTTCAGAGAATGTATAACTGTCATTGTTTGCCAGACAGGCGTTCAGCCGGCTGTAGTAGGCAAACTTTTCAGACGCTGATTTGCGTCTTACGGTTTCGGTATTCACTCCGGGAACTGAAACGGTGGTGTAGAAAGGAATTCCTTTTCCCGCCACAAAGTCATCATATCCCGAACAGGCCGATGATGAGGTGTTGGCGCATGGATTGTGGCTGCTTTCCTCAACGTATGAGGTGGCGGACTGAGCCAGCGGAATTACGAGTACGGCTCCTGAGTATCCGAGCTCGGTTTCAGACGGAACTCTGAAGAAGTCGTTGGTGAAATTGTTCTGCAGTTTGCCCTGATAGCCGTAGCCGTTGAGATATCCTGATATGGTCAGCTTCTGGTTGTAGTACATAGGACAGGTGGCGGTACCTACGTAGGCATAGGCATCTTTTTTCAGGAAACTGACCATTCCCTCATCTGATGAACGGTAGCTGAAACCGTCGGCCGCTCTGAACCTGTAGAAGTCGTTGATGACAAATCTGTCAGAGGCGAGTGCCAGCTTCTGAGGGATTACGGTAAATACCGGACTGTAGAAATAGGTTGATATAGAAGAGGTGGCCTGATGCTTCACTGCCGGCTGGGCAGACAGGCTGTACCATCCGGAGTCAGTCAGCTGAACCCTGGTGGTCAGAGCAGGATTGCCGGTATAGCCGATGTTCAGATACTCGGTTTCTGAGGAACCGTCACTGTAAACGGTAAAGTCAGCCGTTTTGGATGCGGAGGTGGTATTGCCCGCAAGTGATGTGCTCCAGACAGAGAGCTTCTGCGGAGACAGTGATTTGGCGGCCTCTGTCGGATAGACTATGCTTTTTGCCTGATTGCCGGCTTTCGGAATCTTTACGATGGCGGCAGTGCTGCACAGGTTTTTAAGGCTGGTCTGGGTTACCGAACCGGAACATCCTGAATCAGGACAGCCGACGGCATATCCTCTGAGGTAGTACGGAGCATTGGCATATACCGGTCTGTATTTAACCGTGCTCACTCTGTCGGTTTCAGTTGCCTGGGAGGTTCTCAGATCGTAGCAGATGGCGTATGGGATGGCAACCAGATACTGATCCGGTGTTTCCCCTTCGTTAAAGTTTCTGACAATCACGTCCTTTGATGTCTTTTCCTTGCCCGCAACGATGGTTACCTTTGTTACGTTGAGTTCTGACTTGACAGGATACAGAGTGCTGCGATCCACCGTGGTCATGAATTTGAATTTAGGTATTATGCTGCCGGTAGTTTTGACGTATTCAACCGGCAGGGTTACCTTCGCCTCGGTAAAGGAGGTTTCATGATCCCTGCCTGAGAACAGGGTATATGTATTGTTTGCCGAATCCTTTAAGGTGACTTCGGTATTGCCTTTCAGGGTAAGGGTTATGCTGTCAACGGATTTGACGTCACTTGAAAGGGTGTCGCTGTAGATGGCTGAGGTGTTCATGGAATTGACGTAGTTTTCCAGATCCTCGGTAGCGCCCTCCACGCATTCAGTGGTGGTGAAGCTGCATGATTCACTGAGCAGGGCGGTATTGTCGGTTCCGCAGAACAGGTAGGTGTTTTCGCCTGAAGGTCTTACGGAATAGGTTACGGGATCACCGTGATCGAAGGTGATGCGGTAGCCGTTTGCACTGCTGGCTGTATAGGCCTTGCCGTTGATGTTTATGCTGACATTTTCGGTCGGAACCTCGCAGAAACCGCCCTGGGTACAGTTCTGAACCACAAGACTTACGGTAGGTGCGCAGCCTGAAAGCTGTTCCAGATACACGCGGTAGTAGGAGAAATTGATGTCATCTTCCAGCTCGACCTCTTCACAAGCTGTCAGCTGAGTGGAGCCGGTAACCTCAAAAGTATCCAAAGAACTGCATGAGATACTGAATCCAAAATAAGTACTGCAGGTCATTTCGAGCTCGCGGGAGTTGATTCCACCGGTAAAGTCCGTTACTCCTGAAATGGTAGCCTTGCCGGAAGTCATAAGATAGGCAGTTCCGTGATACGGATCGCCGGTTTTTCTGGTGAGAACAATATCATTTTCAGCAATAAGTATCAGCGAAGGACTCTGGGGGCTGCTGTTGGTTGCATAATAATTGATACTGTCGTTTCCGAAAACGTATTTGTTCAGAATATTGATTTTGTTTGATGACAGGTATACGGTTCCGCTTGAATCAACTGATGACGGATCAATAAAATACTCAAAGGTGCTTCCGCAGTTCTTCTTTGCTTTGGACAGATTGTCTTTTCTGAACTGTTCCTTTTCCGGATCAGGATCCTGCATTACGAAGTCTTTGTAGAAATCAGTAATGTCGTGAACACGCTCGGCCTGAGTGCGTACCGTACTGTTATTCACCGAAGCATAGCAGAAGGATTTCAGGCTTTTCATGTTATCCTGTTTGTTCGGTTCAAGCGTGGCAAGTCTGCACTGCTGGTTTCCGGATGTGTTCTGATTTATATCAATTTTGGCTTTTATGGAACTGGCAAACTTGAACTTCTGCTTATTCTCTGTTATGTCTGAACATTGTGAAAAACTGCTGAAGTCGGAAGTCGCCTGAGTGTCGTTGGCCCCGTTGTTTGCCTGAAAGGCGCTGGGGAAGCAGTTGGCAGCGACTTTGTTGTACATGCTTCTCTGGGTGCTTTTAGGGATCTTCGTTTCAGCATCACGGCAGGTCTGTACGAATTCGTACAGGGTATCGGCACAGCTGTGCACGGTTAACGCTTCAGCGCTGCCGGAAAAAGACATAAGACATACGGCGGTCAGACAGTATATGTAGGTTGCTCTTTTCATTGCCGGACTCCACAAAAAACAGTTCCACTAATTTAAAATTCTAATATATAAAGCGTTGCTTTTCTGTTGATTAGTTAAAATAAATACAAGTACGACGGAAATGTTCGCCGGAAAAACTGAAAATTTCGGAAGACTGACGGCGGAAGCAGGATATTCATGTCAGAACAGAACAGGAATCCGAAGTTCGGATTCCTGTTTTTTAAGAAAAGAGGTTAGGTTTTTCAGGCTGAGGTTTCTCCGCCGGAAGCTTTTTCCCTGTTTTCAATATCCCTGTTGACTGCTGTGGCCACGCATGAGTCAGACCAGACGTTGAGTGCCGTTTCAATCATGTCGAGCAGGGCATAAATCGGGAAGATGATACCTAAAAGCTCAATAGGTACCCCCATGGATGACAGCAGACTTGCGGAAAGGAAGTAGCATCCCATAGGAACTCCGGCGTTGCCGACAGCCGCCAGGGTGGCGATGCCCACCCACATGATGAGCATGGTAGGTCCTATCTGGGCACCGTCATTCTGCATGAGATACATAACAGTTGTCAGAATGAAGGCCGCACATCCGTTCATGTTGATGGTGGTGCAGATTGGCAGTACAAATCTTGATACCTTCGGCTTAATGCCGTTGTTCTTTTCGGCACATTCCATGGTAATCGGCAGGGTGGCTGCGGATGACTTGGAAAAGAAAGCCACGGTCAGGGCGTTGAACATGCCCGTAAAGGTCTTTACAGGATTGATTTTCTTGATGATGAGGAACAGTGGCAGAATCACAAAGGCCTGAATGAGATTTGCGCCCACTACCACGGTAAAGTATGAGGCCAGTCCGCCAAGCTGCAGGCCGGAGCTGAATTTTTCCACGCACACGGCAATAAAACCGAAGATGCCCAGAGGCAGAATGGTTATGATCCACTTGATGATGATGAACAGAATTTCCTGAAAACCGCTGAGTACGCTGATAACGCTCTGACGGTGACCGTCATTGCGCATGTAGCGGATGGCAATGCCGGTTACAATCGCAATGAGCAGTACGCTCAGAATATTGCCGTTGACAAGAGGAGCCAGAATATTATCAGGGAAAATGTTCACGAAGTATTCAATGTATTCCTTCTTGTCTTCAAGCCCCACATCCGATATTGTCAGATCGCCGGTGTCCGGACGGATATAGTTTTCCGGAGAGATAACGGCATAAAGAACTGCCGCGACGGATGCCGCCAGCACGGTGGTGGTAAGGGTGTAGGCCAGAGTGCGTTTCCAGAGTGACTTTGATGAAGCTGATGATCCCAGGGTTGCCAGGGTAAGACAGATGGTTACTCCGATGATGGGAATACTGACAAAACTGAACATCCTGATAAAGATGTCGGAAATGAATTTGGCTACGCCGATACCTGCCACTGTAGGGTACAGGCCGTCAATAACGCCCAGAATTACCGCGGCAATGTAGAATCCTATGTATTTCCAGCTGGTATGCTGTCGGGCCCTGATGTTTATTTCGGTCATGCGAACCTCCGGATGATAAACGGAAGACTTTTCATTATCTCTAAGCCTGATTTCCGTTTAAAGAACTGAATGCGGTTAAATAAATCATACAAAACATATATGAATTGTAATACTGTAGTATTTTATCACAGCCGTCAGGATTTTTCTCTGGAAATCATGACTGATGACGAAGTCTGCGGTTAGTGATCTGATACCACCTCTTTTCATACTATAAATCATAAATGCGGTGCGGAAAACAGGCTTGCTTTCAAATGGCAGAGGATCTCTCAGTTTAGGCGGAAGTAAGCCGTGTATGACGGCTTTTTTGATGAAAAAGCCATCTCTTAAGGATGGCTTTTACTTAAAAAAGGTTATCGGGAGTTCTTTTAACCGTAGATGTCGGTTGAGATGTAATGTTCACCGGTATCAGGAATAATCACCACGATGTTCTTTCCGGCAAATTCCGGACGCTTGGCAAGCTCCACGGCTCCTGCAAGATTGCCGCCTGCGGAAATGCCGGCGAGAATCGCTTCAACCTGATTGAGCTTAACGGTGAAATCGATGGCGTCATCGCCCTTAACGGTCAGAACCTCGTCAACGGCGTCAGGGTAGTAGCACTTCGGAATGAAGTTGGCACCGATGCCCTGAATCCTGTGCGGAGCCGCCTTGCCCTGAGTGATAAGAGGGGATTCGGCAGGTTCAACGCCTACTGCTCTGATTTTCGGATTGAGGGCCTTGAGGCCTCTGGCAATGCCGGAAATGGTACCGCCGGTACCGATGCCGGCCACCACGGCGTCAATCTTTCCGTCGAGATCCTTCCAGAGTTCCTTTGCTGTGGTTTTTTCGTGAGCAAGCGGATTGGCAGGATTTTCGAACTGTCCGACGATGATGCTGCCGGGAACTGATTTATGGATTTCTTCCGCCCTGCTTACGGCTCCCTTCATGCCGTCGGCGGCAGGAGTGAGAACCAGTTCGGCTCCGCGAGCTTTGAGCAGGGCTCTTCTTTCCATGCTCATGCTTTCAGGCATGGTAAGGATGAGTCTGAGACCGTACAGTCTTGCCACCAGAGCCAGACCGATGCCGGTGTTGCCTGAGGTCGGTTCGATGATGGTGCTTCCCTTTTTAATGAGACCTCTGTCGAGAGCATCCTTGACCATGCTTAAGGCTGCGCGATCCTTGATTGAACCTGCAGGATTGAACATTTCCAGCTTGGCGTAAAGGTGGGCTTTGATCTGATATTTTTCTTCAAATCTGTTTAATCTTACCAGAGGGGTGTTGCCGATGAGTTCTTCTACTGAATTGTAAAGTGCCATAATTCTCCGTCCGTATAGTCCAGTTGCGAGTTCAGCTTAATTCCTGCAGTGAGGCTTTTAAAACTGAAACTTCCTTTTTAGCGACATAAAGCCCGGGGTATCCCGGGCTTTCAGACGCATTGATTTAATCTATCCTGTCCTTGTTTTCATAAGCGCTGTCGTTGGCGGCATCGGCATCCTGTACCGGAATCTTTGCTTCTTCGTTCCCGTCGGCAGGTGCTTCAGCTTCCTTTTTCTTGGCCTGTGCCTCAGCCTTCTGCTTTCTCTTTTTGGCAAGATGGTTCTTGGTAACCAGCACAATGGCTATAACTACAATCGCAAGGATGATGATGTGCATGACGCTCTGACCGTGCTTGACCTTGTCAATGAGTTCCGGAATGCTTTTTGCGCAGTAGTATCCGAGAAGAAGCCATACCGGTACTGAAATAAGGGCGGCAAAACCGTCCATCAGCAGAAAGTGTATGAAGGGAACACGCTGGCTCATGCCTGAAGCCATGAAAATAGGGGATCTGAGACCCGGCATGAATCTGGCCGCGAAAAGCACCCAGATGCCGTATTTGGAAAACTGTTCCTGAACAGATTCAAATCGTTCAGGAGTAAGTATCTTGCGCATGGGTTTGAATCTCTGGATTCTGTATCCGAAAATCTTGCCTATGAAATACATGGTGGCGTCACCGATAAGAACACCTGCAAAGCATATGAGGGACATGATGGCGATATCGGTTGCGCCGAGTCCTGATACCAGACCTCCGGCCACAAGGGTGATGTCTTCCGGTATCGGAACTCCGAAACCGCAGAGAATAAGTACGGCAAAGGCAATGAAGTAATTCCACGGTCCGAGCCCCGTAAGATTTTCCACTACCCAGTTCAGTGTTTTTTCTAACATGTATGATAAAAATCCCTGATTGTTATGTTAAAGCGCAGACTTCCCGGGGGAATTCTGTGTAAAACCGCCCGCATCAAAATCATCCGTTCTGAAATCCGTCTGATTATATCATGCAAAGGCATACCATGCAGTTTTGATATTTAAAGAATGGAATAGTTCAACCGCATGCCGAAATATTACTGCGGCTGAGAGCCGCTGAATTTCAGCTGTCTCCATGATTCAAATATGAAAATTGCCACGCTGTTTGACAGATTCATGCATCTGCTGCCCGGAACCATCGGAATTCTGACCTTGTGGTCGGCATCAAGAGTATCGGTGAATTCATCCGGAAGTCCTTTGGTTTCCTTTCCGAAAATCAGGACATCGCCTTCCTGAAATCTGCACTGGTCGGGATATGCATGTCCTTTGGTGGTACAGGCATAAATGTTGTGTCCCCTGAAGTATTCCAGACATTCGTTAAGGTTGCGGTGCTTTTTGATGTTTACGAATTCATGGTAGTCAAGACCTGCACGCATCAGTCTCTTGTCGTCAAGAACGAAGGCTGCCGGTTCCACTATATGGAGCTGATATCCTGTGTTTGCACATAATCTGATTATGTTGCCGGTGTTTGCCGGAATTTCAGGCTGGAACAGAACGATATTTAACATGGACTCTCCTCGGGTCTTGTATTCATGAGTTGGTAAACATGAATTCCGTCTCTTTCTACATGGGGACGGATTCAGAAAATTCAAGTGTTTCACGGGGCTGCGGCATTTGAATCCGCAGCGCTGCAATATTGTAGATCAATTTTCACTTCCAGTGTTCACAAATAGTGAAATTGTTTTCCTGAACGTTTTTTCCGGACTGACGGTAATTGTGACCATGGGCAGGTTTTATCAATCAGGAATTCTTTTACTGTTCAAAAACACGTCAGTTGTATGTTTTAATATATCTGGATAGATAAAAAATCAAAATCGTTTTATATGCCGTTGCCGCAGTGTAAACCCGTTATCCGGAAAGAACTGCGGGAGCGGACTGTTCCTGCCTATCGCCGTGCCGTTTCCTCGGACTGTTCCCGTTCACCGAATCTCCGTGCAGGGGAGAAGGTGAAGCGGCGGTTTTTCGGACGGTATCGGCTGACGGACTGATACTCTGGAGATTGTGCTATGGGAAAAATGATGAAGGGTTTTGCCATGCTTGGCATCGGTAAGGTTGGCTGGATAGAGAAGGAGGTTCCTAAATGCGGACCTCTGGATGCCATCGTAAGACCTCTGGCCATTGCTATCTGTACCTCTGATGTTCACACCGTGTATGAAGGCGCCATCGGTGACCGTCACAACATGATTCTGGGACATGAAGGCTGCGGTGAAATTGTGGAAGTCGGTTCCGAAGTCAAGGATTTCAAGCCGGGCGACAGGGTGCTTGTTCCGGCCATTACTCCTGACTGGAACTCTCTCGAGGCTCAGGCCGGATACAGCATGCATTCCGGCGGTATGCTCGCGGGATGGAAGTTCTCCAATTTCAAGGACGGCGTTTTCTCCGAATACTTCCATGTGAACGATGCCGACGGCAATCTGGCTCTCATTCCCGACGGCATGACCGTGGAGGAAGCCTGTATCCTTTCAGACATGGTTCCGACCGGATTCCATGCCGTTGAACTTGCCGACGTGCAGTTCGGTGACAGCGTGCTGGTCATTGGTATCGGTGCGGTAGGTCTCATGAGCGTTGCCGGAGCCTCCTTAAGAGGTGCCTCCCGCATAATCGCCGTAGGTACCAGACCTGTATGCATCAATGCGGCCAGGGGATACGGCGCCACCGATTTCATTTCATACAAGGACGGCAGTATTGAGGATCAGGTAATGGAACTTACCGGAGGCAAGGGCGTGGATCGCGTATGCATTGCCGGCGGTGACGTAAGTACCTTCGAGGCCGCCATCAAATCCCTCAAGCCCGGCGGACGCATAGGTTCCGTAAACTACCTGGGAAGCGGAGACTTCGTGAACATTCCGAGAACCGAATGGGGCTGCGGCATGGGCCACAAGCAGATTCTTACCGGTCTGATGCCCGGCGGCCGTCTGCGCATGGAAAAACTCTCCTCTCTGGTTGCTTCGGGCAGACTTGACGTTAAACCTGAAATTACCCACGTCTTCCACGGCTGGGACCACTGTGCCGAGGCTCTGGAACTGATGCGTGACAAGCCGAAGGATCTGATTAAGCCTGTGGTTATCCCTGATTAAGCGGATTTTCCATGAAGGTTTTGGTTGTTTCCGGCTTCCTCGGAGCCGGTAAAACTACGTTTATCCGGAAACTGATAAGCCGTTCCACGGAACGGCTTGCCGTTCTGGAGAATGAATTCGGCCGCACTGATGTCGACGGTCAGATAATCAGTGCGGATTCCGGGGCCGATGTCATTGATCTGCGTGAAGGATGCGTCTGCTGTACCAAAAGCTCAGAGCTGCATGCTTCGGTGATAACCATTGAAAATACCGTTTCTCCCGATCTGCTTATAGTCGAACCGTCAGGAGTGGGGGCTTTAGGCAATGTCCTCAGGATCCTGAAGAAAATCGAATATGAAAGAATTTCCGTCCTGCCTCCGGTTACGGTGGTTGATGCGGAGAGCTTTTATCAGAACATGAATCTGTTTCATGATGTCTGCGCCGATCAGCTCAGATATTCCTCCACCGTGGTGATATCCAGGCCTGAACATCCGGATCCTGAACTCTTTGCAGGAATAAGGGATGAGATTTTAAAAATCAATCCTGAAGCGAAGGTTCTGGACAGACATTATTCGGAATGTTCTGATGAATGGTGGAACGGCCTGATTAATCCTCATGACGGAACCGTGATGAGCGGTGACGGTGAGTGTGAAGGACTGCAGCTTGACAGCATAACCGTGAGGAACTGCTCCGTACCGTCACCCGGAGCTCTGCTGTGGATTCTTGAATCTGTTCTTCGCGGTGAGTTCGGATTCATCGTAAGGGCCAAGGGGATTATCCCCGCAGGGCGGGACTGGATCCGGTTTGACGTCGTGAACGGCAGAGTATCCGTAGAAGGCTGCGGCGGGGAAAAGGGGCTCACTGCCGAGTGCGTGTTCATAGGCAGAAACATCGACCGTCAGAAGATTTCCGACTGTCTCAGATCGCAGTATCTGGTTGAAAGTCCTTTTGATTTTCTGAGCGGAATGAACGCCGCGGGCAGAAGCGTGAGATTTTAGTGTTTTTTCGTGCGGTGAGTTTGACACAATAAAAAAATTCCCGAATTCCCAGGCTGAAACGAACAGCCGGTATCCGGGAATTTTCCTTAAGGGAACGGACGTAAATCCGTTCCCTTTTAATTCAGTCCTGAAATCAGCCTGCCTCCTGCAGGAATTTTTCCGCGTCAAGAGCCGCCTGACAGCCGGTTCCGGCCGAGGTGATGGCCTGTCTGTAGTGAGAGTCCGCGCAGTCGCCGGCCGCAAACACGCCAGAAATGCTGGCGGAGGTTCTGTACTTGGGATTTACGCCGGTGATGATGGTTCCGTTATCGGTTTCAAGCTGGCCGGCAAAAACTCCGGTGTTCGGGGTATGACCGATGGCCACAAAGATGCCGCTGACGCTGATTTCCTCTCTGCGATCGTCTCTGTATTTAACCCTGAGTCCGGTTACGCCCTTGAGATCGTCACCGAGAATCTCATCTGTAACAGCGTTGTATACCGGGGTGATTCTGCCTTCATCTATTTTCTGCTGAATTCTGTCGATGACGGCCTTTTCGGCACGGAATGAATCACGGCGGTGCACCAGATAAACGCTGCTGCAGATGTCGGAAAGGTAAAGTGCTTCAGTAAGAGCTGTATTGCCGCCGCCGATTACGGCTACGGGCTGATTTCTGAAGAAGAAGCCGTCGCAGGTGGCACAGGCGCTTACGCCGTTGCCTTTGAACTTTTCTTCTGATTCCAGACCGAGATACTTTGGATTTGCTCCGGTGGCGATAATTACCGAGTCGGCCTGATATTCGCCGGCATCACCTTTGAGGGTGAACGGACGTGAGCTTAAGTCAGCTTCGCTGATTTCATCGCTTATGAATTCGGCACCTAGAGACTTGGCGTGATTTATCAGCTTTTCCATCAGGTCATATCCGGAAATTGATGTTTCTCCGGGCCAGTTCTGAATGTCGGGAGTCTGAATAAGCTGACCGCCTTCGTTCATGCCGGTGATGACTACCGGACTGAGATTGGCTCTTGCCGCATAAATCGCGGCAGTACATCCGGCAGGACCGGAACCTATGATAACCACTTTATGTTTTGACATTTGAAGCATCTCCATAATGATGTTGTTTAGTTCGGCAATGCCGCAGGGCATTTCCGTTATTCTAATGGATTTTGAATCCTTATACTGAAGGTTTTCTCGCACTTACCGATAAAGTATGTGAGTCCCCCCATAACATTATAGACTGTCTGACCGGTTTTTTCATTATGCGGCGTAATGTCAGGCTGAAATTCAGACGGAACCGCAGTGAGCCTGGAACGCAAAAAGCCCGACTGACCGCGGGAGCCAGTCGGGATACGCGCTACGGATATCAGGTATCAGCTGTTATTCGAAATCTTCCTCCTGACCGTCATCAGCATCATCGGCTGATTCAGGCTGAGGAGCAGCCTTTGGCTGGTAGGCAGGAGCGTTCTGCAGGAATATATGGTGTGAAACGGCATCGAATTCAGGCGGTATTACCAGACCGTCCTTGTTCAGATCCGCACCCAGCACTGCCTTGGCAAGCTGCTTTTCCATGGCGACTCTGCCGCTTTCAGCTTCAATGAATTTTGCATATTCACTCTTGTCCAGCTTGTAATCACCGTTGGTATCAAAATGATGTAAAACAAAGATGACTGGATTTGGCTGGTGCTGGTCAAAGCTGCCGGGGCCGTGGTGGAAGCCGTGCTTGCCGTGAGACTTGTGGTGTCCCCTGTGGTGAGCACTGTTCACCTTCTGTCTGCGATCAGCCTTTTCTGCCTTGCCGTCCGCCTTGGTTCTGTCGTCGGCCTTTGCTCTGTTTCCGGCATCAGCTTTCGGCTGTTCAGGCTTAGGAATGACCACAGCCAGTTCGTCAAGGGTAACAAAGCCGTTTCCGTCGGCATCAGCCTTTTCGAAAGTTACCAGAGACTTCTGATGTCTGTCGGCTTTCTCGGAAAGATTCTGAGAGAATGCCTTGAGTTCGCTGCTGTTAAGAGCGCCGTCCCTGTCGGCATCAAATTCTGTCAGAGGGGGGAATCCATGGTGATGTGCACCGTGATTTTCATGAGCGGATGCATAACCGCAGGTAAATACGGTTGCCAGGGCTACGGCGGTAATTAATGATTTATTCATTTTCATGTCCTCATTATTTAATCTTTATTCGTGCAGTGAATGAAACTGATGTGTGGCTGTTTCTCACTGAATCTGAGTTAATTATACAAACAGTCTTCGCAGGATCTGTGTCAGAAAGGTTTTAATGTATTACAAATTGTTACATGATCTGTCACAACGTAATGAACGGCTGAAATAAGGCTGATTTTTCGCGGAATGACTGTTTGAGGAAGAGCAGAAATCCGGATATGCGGAAAAAGAAAGGGCGGATTTGCATGTCCGCCCTGATGATATGAGGTTTATGTTCCTGATTTCTCGGAACATACATATCAGATGCTGTATTCAATAGGATAGCTGTGCTTCATATTGAAGGTTTCAAAAATGATGTTGCGGATCTTCTGAAAATCGTCAGAGGTTCGATCCCTTCCCGGTCCGAGATTTATGGTAAGCACCTTTTTTACCATGCCCGGATTAGGAGTCATTACCACAACCCTGTCCGCAAGATAAACCGCTTCATCTATGTCATGGGTAACGAAGATGATGGTTTTCTTTTCCTTTTTCTGAATTGACAGAATATCATCCTGCAGCTTCATTCTGGTGATGGCATCCAGAGCCCCGAACGGTTCATCCATGAAGATGATGTCAGGATTGGCGGTAAGGGCTCGGGCAATTGACACTCTCTGCTGCATGCCGCCTGAAAGCTGATGAGGGGACGCGTCCGCAAAGTTTCCTAGACCTACCAGATCAAGATATTTTCTGGCGATTTCGGTTCTTTCCCCGGGCTTTAGCGCCTTGTTTGATTCCAGGGCAAGCTCAACGTTCTTCAGTACGTTTCTCCACGGAAGCAGACCGTAGTTCTGAAAGATGGTCACGTTTCTGGTGGAAGGCTTTGTTACTTCCTTTCCGTCAATGGTGATTGAACCCGAGGTCGGATGATCAAATCCCGCTATGGCATTCAGAAGGGTGCTTTTACCGCATCCTGACGGTCCGAGCAGGCAGATGAATTCTCCCTTTTCGATGGTCAGGTTTACGTTATTCAGAGCCGTGAACAGCTTTCCCTTGTGGGTGAACTGTTTGTTTACATTGCTGATGTTGATATACATTCAATTACTCCTTCTGCAGTCCCCACTTTTTAAGAATCTGTCCTTCCGCATATCTTAGAGCTGTATCCAACAGCAGACCGATGATACCGATAATCACAATGTCGGCGGCCAGAATGTCGCATCTGAGATTATTGCGGGCGTCGATAATCAGATAACCGAGACCGGACTGGGCACCAATCATCTCACCGCACACCAGGAACACCCAGGCTGAACCGAGAGCCAGATGAATACCTCCGGTAATCTGCGGAAACGCGGCCGGAAATATAATCTTCCAGAAGATTTCCACTTTGCCGACACCGAAGTTGCGGGCTACCTTGAGGTAGATTTCCGGAACGTTCTTCACGCCTACGGCGGTGGATATGAATACCGGGAAGAAGGCCGCGATGAAAATGGTCACGATGGCCGGCATGTCACCGATACCGAATGCCAGCACGATGAAAGGCATCCAGGCGATAGGTGAAATGGGGCGGAGCAGCTGAATGATCGGATTGATGAGACGGTACAGTACGTCAAACCAGCCGAAGATGATGCCTCCGACCACGGCGATGGCCACGGCAACCACAAAACCGACGGCAAAACGGAACATGCTTGAAATCACGTGATCCGTCAGGGTTCCGTCACCGATGATTTCCAGCAGGGCGTTGAAGGCCGAGAGCGGTGACGGAAACAGTGCCTCGTTGACTCCGGAAAGGCTGACGGTTATCTGCCATATGGTTACAAACAGCAGCAATGAAACCGCGGCATAGCCGAAGCCGACAGCTTTTTTGGAAAGGTATCGCAGAGCTTTATTCGACATTTTTCACAATATCCTCATAAGGTACCGGATTTTCTGACAGACCGTATTTCTTTACCTTTTCACTGAGAATGTCATAGTTTTCCTTTTTGATTTCCAGATTGTCAAAGGAGATCCACTGCAGTGAAACATCCAGTGTGTCCTTTGATACCTTGAAGTACTTCGCGGCCAGTTCCTTTTCATGTTCGTGGTCATGTTCAAGGTTGAGACCGGCTTCCCTTACGGCTCTTACCAGCTGTGAGGCCAGTTCAGGATGTTCGCTGAGGAATTTGCCGCTTAAAGCCAGACCGCAGCAGATTGAGTCAGGCCACAGATCCTTTGAGTTGAAGAGAACCTTGCCGATATTGAGTGATACTGCCTTTGCTCCGAAAGGTTCTGCAACGCAGTAGCCGGCAATCTGACCTGAGGCAAGCGCTGATGGCATTTCAGGAGGTGCCAGTTCGGTAATGGTGATGTCGTTGATGTCCACACCCTCCTTTGCCAGAGCTTCGTTAAGAAGAATGTAGTGTGAAGACTGTCTGTGCGGAATCGCGAAGGTCCTGCCCTTGAGGTCGGCCACGCTCTGAATGTCGTTGCCTACCACAATCACGTTGCCGTCACGGTGTGCAAGGGAGGTAAGATAAACGTCGATTCCCTGTTCTCTTGCCTTCATTACCAATTCAACAAGGGCAACCGCCGCATCAACGCGACCGGTGTTGAGTGCGTCCATGAGTTCAGTCCAGGAGCCGAATTTCACCAGTTCGATGTCAAGACCGGTTTCCTTTTTCAGTCTTTCGGTTTCTGCCGCCTCAAAACCTGCCAGTGAGTGGGTAATCGGCAGATAGGCGAGCTTGATGGTGCGGTGTTCCCTGGTTTCCGCCTTTGATACGGTATTTTCCACCTTCTGGGCTTCCGCCGGGGCCGCATTCTGTTCTTTGGAACCTGTGCTGCCGTCACCGCAGGCGGTAAGGGCTGCAAGAAGTGCTATGGCAATAGGGGGGTAAAACTTTTTGATCATGCTGTTTCTCCTTATTTATCAGGTTTTTATTTGTAATATGTTCAGTCTGTTTCCGTGCCGTCAGTCTCTGAATCGGATTCAGGGACTGGCGGCGTTATCTGTTTTTTTCCGGTTACTGTTCTCCGGCATTTTCGGTGCGGGGATCAAGAATGGAATCAGGAACCCACCAGCCGAGGGCTCGTCTTTTAACGATCATGTCATCCACGATCTTCTTGCCCACCAGGAACGGATCTGTGTTCACGTACATTACCGACTTGAGCTTTTCCCTGGTTCCTTCCTTGAGGAACTCGATAATGTTCTTTGAACCGTGAATCTGGGCTTCAACGCAGTGGTATGAGTTCACGCCCATGAGACGGAAGCCCAGAGCCGCATCGACACCCTTTTCGTTGCTCCATTCAGGAGACGCGAAGCCGAACGGCATTTCATAAATAAATTTGCCCGCAGCTCCGGCGATTCCGCCGAAAATACCTGATGAACGGGTATTGTCGATGCATTCGCCCACATGCCATACAGGAGGAAGATCCGGTTTCAGGAATTCCTTCAGTCTGTCTCCGGCCTTGTCCTGAGCGTTCTTCGCACAGTAGCCGAGCTTCATCAGCGGGAATGAGGCGCAGCCGTTGGACAGGATAAGCACGTTGTTTTTAAGCAGTACGTCGGCAACGTCAATGATGGTGCGTTCGTATACCACCTTGGTGTTGTTGCAGCCGACCATGTTCACGATACCGAGAATCTGTCCGCTCTTTAACGCCTCAAGAAGCGGACCGAAGCTGCCGAATCTTCTGCATACGTACTCAACCGAGAAGCCGATTTCGGCTTCCACCTCATAAGGAGGAATATATACCGGAATGCCCCTGCGCTGTTCGAAGCTCTCAATGGCTCTCAGTACGATTCTGTCAGCCAGTTCCCTGGTTTCGCCGATGTTGGAGTGACGGTGGTCAAACTCGAATCTTTCGGCTCCCGGAAGTCTTGCGCTTTCGGAGGTGGTGACCACGGCGGTCTTAAAGCATCTGGCCACATCCATGATCGCAGGGTACACGTCCTGTACGTCGGCTACCCACAGATCCAGCGCTCCGGTACCGAGAACAAGCTCGGCGGATACCGCGTTGGAGAGCGGAATAACGCCGGCGTAGCGGTACATGGCGGCAAGACCTGAACAGCAGATGCCGTAGAATCTGATGCCGAGAGCTCCTTTTTCCCTGGCCAGGTTAATCATCTTTTCAGTCTGGCCTGACTTTACAATCTGGCTTACGAGAAGCGGCAGATGTCCGTGTACGGCAATGTTAACGTATCCCTTTTTGAGTGCACCCAGGTTAACCATCGAGGTTACGCGGTCACCCACGCCGAACAGACAGTCGGTGGCGATGTTGGTGGCCACCACGCCGGTAAAGGTGAAGGCCAGTCCGCAGCGCAGGAACTGCTGCATGATGGATCGCCAGTCGCCGTCAATGCCGCATCCTGACTTGTGATAGGCCTCGAACACTTCGTGGTAGGCGCTGATGGGGATGATGTCAAGTTCCTTCCATACCTGCTGACGTTCCGCAGGTGCCAGAGCCTTTATGGTTCTGTAGTCGTCCGGAGTAGGTCTTGAAAGATCCTCAAGCAGCACGTCGGCAAGCTCTGAAGCTATTTCGTTCACGGTGCGGTTTTCGGTTTCGAGACCGAAGGCCTTTGCCACATCCTTAACCTTCTGCGCACCGATGATCGGTACGTCCAGCTTTCCTTCGGCAGCCCACTTGAGGTTGAGAATAACCTCTCTGGCATGCATGCCGTGCTGAGCGGCGCCGGCGGCTCCTGCGCGCAGAAGATTGCGGGACACAATCAGATCCGCATCGGCTCCGCATACGCCTCTGTTTGCCTTCGGAGTGATACGGCACGGACCCATGTTGCAGATTTTGCAGCAGATACCGGCCATGCCGAAGTTACATTGGGGCTTCTGTCTGTCGAAGCGGTCAAAGGCGGTGTCAAAGCCAATCTGTTCCGCTCTTAAAATCATGTCTCTTACGGCAGGATCCGGAGTGTTTTCGATTACGTCCTGCTTTGAAGGGAAGGTCTTGCGGTATTCATTAACCGCTTTGGTGTAGTCCTTTATGAATGAATCCTCATTCTCTTCCGCTTCATCTCCGGCTTGATGGTCTCCCTTCAGAATTACGGTAGGGATGCCGTGTTCGTCAAAACCGATAATGTTGCGGTGGCTGTGAAAATGTTCCAGACCTCCGTGTGAATGACCGTATCCGTGGGCATGTGAATGGTCGTGACCATGGTCATGGGAATGCGCATGTTCTACGGAGTGAATACAGTCACTCTCCTCTGAGGAACTGCCGATGATTCCCTTAATCTGCAATGACTTGCCGTTATCTGACATTTTGTTCTCCTGTCTGTCGTTTCTTATAAGCGGAAACCTATGCCGCTTCAGTAACCCGGGCCGGTTTTCTGAATGCGTGCCATGCGTTGATTACTCCCCATACGGCCAGAGCCAGTACGGTAACCGAAGCTGAAAGAAGAAGATCGTCAATCATTTCCCCGGGATTCATGGCCAGCGCCTTAAGACCGTCTTCCTTAAGCTCGGTATAGAGATCCACGCTCCACATGAGCATACTGCCGTAGAACATGTAGCAGAGAGCTGATATTCTGAATCTGCCGCTGCGGTCCAGGATGTAGCCTATGGTTGAAATCAGACCGAAGATAAGCATTGAAAGTACCAGTATCATTTTCTTCCTCCCGTTTTACTTTGCTGAACCTGAAAGATCGCGGGCTGCAGATGCGTGTCCGGCAAAGAAGGATCTCAGCGCCGAGAAGGTTATGTAGGCGAAGGTTACCAGAAGAGCCATCGGTACGCCCACGTCAGCAAGTTCCTGAAGCATGACCGCGGTATCCTCCGGGGTTTCCATGGCAGTGATGAAAGGGAAGTGGAAGGTTATTTCACCGTGCCATATGTGTTCTAACGCGAGTAACAGTGAACCGCCTGCAAGAAGCTTTGACAGTCCGTTTGCATGCCTTCTGAAAAGCTGAACTCCGGGATTGCAGTTATTTTTTAATGCGGCTGAGGTCAGGGTCAGGATGGCGGCCTCGGCGGTTGGAATGAAAAAACAGCACATTTTTATAATCCTCACTCTTGGCGGAAAACCTGGTTTTCTGCCTTAAAACTGTTAACGGTTCGTGTTTTCAGGGGGAATGATGAATCTTCGGCATTTCAGTAGGAATAGCTGATGCTGATAGGTCTGAAGCCTGAAAAACAAATACTCCTGAAAACATACTGAAAAACTATGATATGCGAATGATACATAATTCCGGGTATAAAATCAATACTAAAATACTAGGAATTTAAAAAAAACTTAATTTCACGGAAAAAGCCGGTTTAAAGAGACTGTCCGCAGGACTCCGGGAGCAGTGCCGTGACGTGAATACTGTACATAATCTCTGAATCCGTATGTCAGAAGACAGGAAGCAGAATAAGCAAAAAATGAAAAATATCACGTTTCCGAAAAAAAAGTTTTTATGCGCATTCAAAATAAAAATGTTCAAAAAATATACATTGATTGTGCAGGAATCTGTTAATTCCATGCAGGAATATTTATATGTCTAAATAAGATACATTTATGAATTTTTGTATTATTGGAAACTTTTTATTTATATGTGTATGCTTTTTCTTTATTATCAGATTATTTGAATATAACAAATATATCGTTATTTAATTTAAGTTATAATAAAAAGCTTTATGCATTCTAAGATTTTTTGATTTGAAAAGTAAGAATTCGATGAAGATAAATATATATTAATAATAGGTTTGTTGAAAAAATTTGAAGTTCTACTGTGAATATTAAAAAATTATGTGTTATCTTATTAATCAGAGCGTCGGAGCTGTTATTTTTTAAGGGATTCCTTGAAAATGACGAACCGGGCACAGACGGAGTTGTTCCGGTTTGGAACCGCCCGTCGATGGGGATGACTTCAGAGTGGTCACAGGATCACGGGTTGTAACGATATTATTATAACTTAAAAACTACTAAAAAATTTATAACCTGTTTTCTAGAACACCGGAAGTCAAAAAACATAACATACTTATAAAAAGCCTGTGCTTATCAATCATCATTAACATTTGTGGTAGAAATACAAAACGTTACTTTGTTTTTTGAAAAATATAATAAAACTTATAAATAAATATAATTTACGGGGTAGTTAATAACTGTATAAAGACCATTGCAAAGGCAGGTGTTCATCATTTTTATTTCGTGCCTTCACCGGCTGATGAATGCGTGTCTGAGGCTCGGTATATCAGGTGTGTACAGATGTGTGGCTGTTACTGAGTGTCTTGATACTGATTATAATCTTCATGGAGGTAAGGTATTGTGGTCTCTGATTCAGAAATGGTAAGGGTTGAGGCGACTGACAGTGGTTTGCAGACAGCTCAGGAAGATATCCTGTCCGCAAATGTTAAGAAGTCAAAAGATAATAAATCTTTAAATCGTAAAGACAGACGTGTGGTTCGCACCGAAAAGAAAATTCACAAGGTTTTTCTTGAACTGCTGGAGGAGAATTCCTATGCGGACATTACGGTGGGAATGATTCTTGAGCGTGCGAAAATAAACCGCTCAACTTTTTACAAGCACTATATAAACAAGCATGATCTTGCGTCGGAAGTAATGGCGAACTGCCAGGAATCCATTATTTCCTCTCTGCTGGGTGAGGAGCGGCTGTCAATCGGCAATCTGGGGTTTTTCAAATCCCTGCAGTCCACTCTGTCAAAGAACAGGGAGCTGCTGAAGCTGGTTTTCAGACTCAACGGCGAAGAGCTTGATGTTCGCAAGAGCTTTCATGATTCGTTCTACAGAAGCATCAAAAAACATTACGAGGGCAGACTCTACAGTTCAAGCGATGATGAGCTTGATCTCGGTGCCTACGTGTCTGCCGATATTCTGATATCCGTACTGATGTACTATCTTGAAAAAGGAGAGGAAGTGCATCCGGACAACATTATCAGGGTTATCGTGAACATGTACGGACTCAGAAGCTATTACACTCCGGAATAATGATAGGGTGTGCCGACGGTTCTGAGTAAAGACCGTGACCGTATAATGCCGGACGGAAATTCTTAAGAAATTCCGTCTGGTGTTTTCTTTTTTTTCTGAACAATTTTTCAAAAATGTGATTTTATACGGGGTTTTAGGGATAGCTCAATTTTTTTGGGGGTTAAACCTGATAATTTTTTATTTTTCCCCTTTTATGCAACAGATCTGTATCGCATATCTGCAAATCTGATTAAAGATCTGTTGTAAATATGGGATATTTATGTTTTCTTTATGTTAAAATATTGCTATTAAATATTTTTATACAATCCGGCTTCTGATATGTTCAGTGCTGGGGGCATTCTTTATTCACGGAAAGTCTGACGGTCCCGTTTTTCTTCATTGCGTGACGTGAGATTTAATCCGTAAAGCAGAAAAATATCTTTTAAGAAACTATATTTCAAGGGCAAAAAGTAATACAGTTGGGTTTGTTTAAATGAAGTGGAAGAAATCCTGGTTAAGATTTTTAGATGATTTTGAAGACTGGCGAAATCGTTTCAAGACTGAACGAGGTTCATTATGGTCAACCGGCAGGGGAAGAATGATTCTTCTGGGTATTGTGGCCGTGGCTGTTGCAGGCGGCATAACCGTGTATCAGCTGAACCGCTATTTCACCATGAAGAATTATCGCACGCTTGCCGATATGGCCGTTAAAAATCAGTTCTATGAGGAAGCTCAGAACAATTACGAAAAACTCATCAACATGGGTGACGTCAAGGCTCTTTATGAAATCGCCTCACTGTATCTTGAAGGTAAGGGAACCAGAAAGAACACAGTAAAGGGACTTGAATATCTCCGTGAAGCCGCAAATGCCGGCTATTCACCGGCTCAGGTACGTCTCGGCAATCTGTACTACGCCAGCGGTGACAAGGTGAGCACATGCGTGGGACATGACTACAAGCAGGCCTACGAATGGTTTATGAAGGCCGGAAACAATCCTGATGCTCTTGATGCCATCGGAGAAATGTACAAGCGCGGTCTCGGCGGTCTCAATGTTGATGAAAGCATGGCCAACAGCTATTTCAACCGCTGGATTGACATCTATGTCAAGAGAGCGGAAAAGGGCGATGTTGAAGCCATGAGAACACTGGGGGCCTACTTCTCCACCGGCAGCAAACTCCCGATAAACATGGACAAGGCCATTTACTGGTATGAGGAAGCGGCAAAGCACAGGGACGTGGAGTCAGTTGAGGCTCTGGCCACACTCTTCAGAGCCAGAAACAATATGGAAAAATCCAATAAGTATTTTTCCATGCTTGAAGGACTTTATCTGGAGATGATTGCTCGCGGTGACAAGAATGCGATGCTTTCCCTGAGTGATATCTACCGCATTGATAATACCACCATCTACAGTCCTGAAAAGTCCGTTGAATATCTGATAATGGCTGCCGATCGCGGCAATTATGAAGCCAAGCTGATTATGGCTGATCTTATTGAAGACGGCGTGATTTCAGGAGAAGTGAACAATACCGATCCGATGGTTCTCCGTTTTGAAGCCCGCAAGATCAGGGAAGAGCAGGCGGAAAACGGTGATATCTCAGCCATGCTGAGTCTCGGATTTGATGCTCTGACCGGTACCCTTGCAAGTTCCGGCCATCATCGTCACGGTGAGAGCGGTAAACAGAGGGTAAATTCCAGAAAAGCCCAGGAAAGAGCCAAAAAGTATGAACAGGAAAAGGAAGAGTCCGAAATGGTTGTCATTTCGGAGGAGCGTACCGAACCTGAAAAACCGGTGGTATCGGGAGAATCTGAAGAACCTTCAGAAAACATGGCTTCTATAGATACTTCCGTCGAAGGTGCGGATCATGAACCGGTGATGGAGACTGCTGAAGTTCCGCCGATGCCGGAACATGAGGATTTCCCGCCGGAACAGGTTCCTTCTGAAGATCCGATGGACATTGCCGAAATGGATGAAGGTCCTCTGACTGATGACATGGGACTTCCTGTTGATGAATCATTCATGGACAGCGACGGCGTGGAAGTGATTCTTCCGGACTACGAGGAAGCTATCAAGTGGTTTACCATGGCTGCACAGCACGGTGAAGCCAAGGCGATGTATGAACTCGGCAGTATCTATAATGATTCAAGTGATTTCTCCACATACTACAATCCTGATACTGCCATCTACTGGCTGACTCAGAGCGCCGATCTCTGTTATGAACCGGCATATATGAGTCTGGGGATGATTTACGGTGCTTCAGGATCCATTCGTGAGAATGCCAGGGAGGCACAGAGATGGCTGACCAAAGCGGCAATGGAAGGGGATCATACCGCGCAGAAGCTGCTGGCCGAATCTCTTGCCAAGGGCGGCAGAGGGGCACAGTCAGACATGTTCAATGCTCTTATATGGACACTGGTTCTCAAGTCTTATATCGGAACCTTTGATACCGACAGCTGGTACAAGGATGACATAAGTGAAATGGAAAAGAACTATTCCTACTATCTGACTCCGGCTGAAGTTCAGAAGGCTCATGCCGAAGCTGATATCCTTCGCAGCAAATACGGTTCGGCATGGTAGCCGTTCACTGACATTATGGAAAGCCGGACACTTGAGCAGAAAGTCCGGCTTTCAGTTTTTTAATGCTGATGAATCAGAAAAAAAAGAGAGAGCACGGCTCTCTCTCTTTTTCATGAATTATTCCGTTTCTATCGGCGGCTCTTCTGATATGTATGCGAGAACACGTCGTCGGAGTAGGTGATACGGAAGGTTTCGGTTTTTCCGTAGTTTGTCGCCTTGGAAGCTCTCTTTACGGAAACACGGCTGCTGTCTATGGCCATATGGATGCCGACAGCCAGAATCGCGGCCACCACCAGGGCTACCCAGTCTTCAAACATGGCGAAGAAAAGCCATCCTAAAAGCAGGGTGGATATGGACAGGGAAAGGAAGTAGACCACGTTGTTGCGTGGAAGATTGCCCACGAATGTACCGGTCTGGGCATTCATGGCAAAGTAATATTCCTCACCGTTCCATTTGGTGGTAAGCATCCAGATTGGATAAAGCACGGACTGAGCCTGAATATCCGTGGTTTTGATGTCATCGGATTCAAAGGTCACTCTGCTGTACATATGGGAAACCGTCTCCTGAAGCGCGTCAATCAGTGTCATTGCCGCTCTGTTGCTGGCCTTCTCCGCTCCTTCGTCGCATGATTCATCATATACGTGAGCTTCAAAACCTGACAGATATTCCGTTTCAAACGGAATGGCGTCATTGAACACGAAAGGTTCCAGTGATTCGGTCATGGCATCGTCAAAGAATTTGCTGGAGTCTTCAGGAATTGACTCAAACAGCATGTATCCGCGGCGATGGGCCTTGTATACGGAAACCTTCTGTGGATCTTCACGTTCAGCCTTGAATGTCGCACCGCCTTCAGCCTTCAGATCATAGATCCAGAACGGAATGTAGTATCCGCGGATCTGTTCAAAGGTGTTTTCTCTTTTGAACTTTCCGGGAACAAATGGTTTAAACTTAAGGTGCTGCTGGTAGGCTTCCTTAAGTGCGAACTTTTCGATCTTGAACGGTACGACCAGATCCGGAATATGATTTCCAATCAGCTTGTCATAGAAAACCACATTGTTGCCGCAGTAAGGGCAGATGGTTGATATAACGGTAGGAGGAATCTGTATTTCACCGCCGCACTGCTTGCAGGCATAGGTGTCATATTTACAGGTCTCGTCGTCACCGGGAGCCAGATGTCTGACAATCGGCTCTTCCGGTTCGTTGAAATGATTTTTACGGACAAACTCGCCGTCTTTATTGAATTTTTTGGCACCTTTGGTGGCGACGACGTCATCTACGGTAAATTCGCTATCACAGAACTGACACTTCAATTTGTGCGTCTTGATATCGAAATCCATGGCGCCGCCGCAGGCAGGGCACTTATAATTGATGGATTCTGCCATTTTTATAATTATTTAACAATATCGTTATCGTCTACAGGATCACCGCATTCAGGACAGAACTTAGGCGGATTCTTCGGATCATCAAACATGTGACCGCACTTGTCGCATTTGTAGGTAGGTGCGCCCGCAGGCTTCTTCTTGCCGCATTCGCTGCAGAATTTACCCTGGTTTATTGCACCGCATGAACAGGTCCATCCCTGCGGAGCAGGTTTCGGCTGACCGCATTCGCTGCAGAATCTTCCCTGGTTTACGGTACCGCAGGTGCAGGTCCATCCGCCGCTTACCGCAGCGCCGGCAACAGCTGCAGGCTTGGCCGCACCGCCGTTAACCTTGAAGAGATCGGCTGCATTGGTACCGCCTAAACCCTGAGCCATGCCCATGCCCATGAAACCGGCCATGGCACCATTGGCATTCTGGGCGGCTGCGCGCATTGCGTCTGCCTGAGCTGCCGCAAGCTGAGCTGCAGCCATGTTAGGATCTCTGAGAACAGCACCCATCTGAACCTTCTTGATAAGATCTGCATCTTCTTCCGGAAGACTTACTGAGTTCATGGCGATGGAAACAATGCTGATACCTCTGAGTTCAGCCCACTTTGTGGTAAGTACGCGGTTCATTTCCTGGCTGAGTTCGTCAACGTGGGAAGGAATGGCGTTAGGTCTGATCTTGGCTTCTGAAAGACGTGCGAAAGCAGGGTTCAGAGCTGCCACGAATTCGGTTTTTAAAACAGTACGGATCTGGTCGGTGTTGTATTCTTCGGCAACGTTACCGCATACGTTGGCATAGAATGCGATAGGGTTGGTGATTCTGAAAGTGAACAGACCGTTGCAGCGGACTGATACATCCACGTCAATGCCGGTATTGTTGTCAACAATACGGAAAGGAATAGGAGTTGCAGTGCCGAACTTGTTGTCCATTATTTCCTTGATGTTGAAATAATAAACACGCTGATCCCTGCCGGTATCACCGCCGTACTTGAAACGTTCCCACATGGTGTTCATTACGGCTTTAAGATTGTTCCAGTTCAGACCGCCGGCAAAAATTGACGGTTCCTTGGACTTGTCGTAGGTGAATACGCCAGGTTCGGCCGCGAGTTCGGTTACCACGCCCTGATCAACTATAATGGCGCACTGACCGTCAGCTACTGCAATTGCAGAACCCTGGGTGATAATGTTGTCGTGACCGTTTACATTTGAGCTTCTGCCGCTGGTCTGCTTGTAACCTCTGGCAAACAACACATCATTGCTCAATGAGTCGCATACAAAATATTCCTTCCACTGGTCAGCAAGGGTACCGCCGATAGCACCGGCTGCCGCTTTCAATAAACCCATAATCTTTCTCCTAAATCATCAGGGTGAATCTGTCTGCTTGCGCGGTTTCAGGAAAACTCCGTTCATGAGACCGCAGGCTGATTATAATTGTATATACAGTCTCATGCAGTTACAAATATTTTAGAACCAGTTCTGTGATTATAATAGTGAAATAATTCGCACTCCGGGCTGTGTGGCTGTTTTTTATGAAAGCCGGACTGTTCCTGCAGTGACCTGCGTGACTGAAAATGAATGATGTCTGCACAACATAACTGGATGTATTGCGCAAAACATGCACCTGATAAGCATGTATTCAGCAGAAATTCCGAAACCCCGACACTTATGGTTAAAGGTTTTTCCCGAGTGTTAAAACATGACGCCAGTGTGTTCAGGCAGTGTCATTTCTTCCTGAGCAGTTCCTGACTTGAAGTGTCTTAACAGCTTTTTTGTCAGTATTGATAATTAGTCTTTTAAATACTGGAAATAATTAAAGAAGCTGAATTACAGAGAGCCGACAGCTGTTCTGAAATCCTCAGAAGTTTTTGTGTCCGGCCAACCATCAGCTTCCTTCCTTCTTTTTATTTGTGAGACAGAATGTTCTTTCTGTACTGAATTCTGCTGTCGTTAACGGCAATGCTGTACTTAAGGCGGTCTGAGATCTCCCTGCCGTTGATTCTGTTAAGCAGTACGCGGGTATTCATCAGCAGCCTGCGGACCTTAAGCGAAGTCATGCTTCCTCCGTTATTCAGATTGCTGATTGTTCCCGCGACGGGAGTGAAGAATGCTTCGGTCTGCAGTCTGTTTCGGAGGATGCTGTTGATGATGCGGCAGATTTCCTCCTGCTCGTTTCCCTTCAGCAGACACGACATCTGTTCAGCCATTTCCTCAAAAACTGCCACCACGGTCTTTCTGGTACGGTCGGTAAGTTTTGGTTGCTGAACCGTCACGAAATCCAGAAAACTCATGGCCACGTCCAGTCTTGATTTGCGGTTCGGATTGTCTTCCGATGCCAGACTGTCATTTATGGAAGCCTGGCTGATGAAATAATGATACAGCTGATTTCTGATATAGCAGATGGTCCGGGCCCTGAATGCATAGCGGTACCAGAAATCGTAGTCCTCATGCGCTCTGAGCGGTGAGAAACGCAGGGCCGCGCGTTGTATCAGATCCCGGCGCCAGATTTTGCTGCATACAGTAGGATTGGTGCTCAAAAGGTGTTTTCTGGTGAGACTGTGAATTCCTGAACGGCGAGGACCGGAAAAATCTTCTGAATATCTGCGGGCTCTGTCCTGCTCAGTCATATCGGCATTGAATTCACATGAAATGCCGCAGTCGGCAATATCGGTTTCACTGTTTTCGATGGCGTCGTACATGATTCTGCACATGTCCGGCTCAAACCATCCGTCCGGATCACAGAACATGACATATGTTCCGGAAGCCTTGTCCAGACCTTTGTTTCTGGCAAGAGACAGACTTTCAGTACTTATGGAAAGGGCTTTTATACGGGAATCCTTCTGAGCGTATTCCTCAATAACAGCCTGTGAATTGTCTGATGAACGGTTTTCCACAACCAGTATTTCAATATCCTGAAGAGTCTGTCCTGTGAGACTGTCCAGGCATCTGGGCAGGTACTGTCCGTCATTGTGACAAGGGACTATAACCGATATTTTGACCATGAATTATCCTTTAAAACCAGTTTTGAATGAGACGGACTATTGTTATTATTTTGTATTGGTTTTTGTGATGCGTATATCATTATTTGAAAAACTTCGTGTATTTTATTTTTGTAATGACAGCATGTCAATAATTTTTAAGTGTGTTTATAAAAAATAAATATTTATATGTCGGATATAAAGGGAGCCTGAACGGACAGAATTCTATATAAATGATTATAAATATTTATTTTGGCTGCCGGTGCATTCCCAGAAATCCATCATAACGGCTTTTTCACTTTAAGACGCTCCTTAAGCATTAACTGAAAGTTATTTTCATGAAATGCCGGAAATCCCGATACTGAATTAACCGTTTGCCATTACTTATTTTCAGTATATGATATATAAAAACAAACAATATTTAAATAAAAGTTGCTTTTAATGTGACGTGAGAGATGATAAAACCTTCTTTCTGTTTAAGAAATGTTCCGGATGTATGAACCGTCAGGTACCGGAAAAATGTGTTTAAGCCGATGAAACTGTGATATTCAGCGAATAATACAATGTTTTTCTGAATATAAATAGAAGGTATAAAAAACATTCATATGATTTATGTGTTATAATTGGACTGTTAAATCGTTTTATAAACAGTAAATAGGCGAAACGCGGGACTTTCCGATGCATCTGACGGAGGATGTTTCCGACGTTTCGGAATTAAGGTTGGAATATGGATATGACTACAGATTTAAATGATAAGGCAGTAAATGAAAATGAACAGCTGTCAGAGAATACGGAACAGCTGCTCAGGGATGCGGAAGAATTAATAAGTTTAGCCGAGGTTCAGTGCGGAAATACGGAACATTTTCCTCTGGAGCTGCTGCCTGCCATTGCCAAAAATCCGGACAATTTCAAGCTTCTGACCCGAATTCCCTATACCAAATTCGGTATCGGCACCAGATCAATAAAGCTTCACGATCCGGTGGGTGATGAAAAATCCATGGTGATTCTTGATACCGAAACCACGGGACTTGATATCACCAAGGCCAAGATTATTGAGCTTGCCATGGTGAAGGTGAAATATTCCCCGAGTCTCGGACTGGTTACCTCCATTGAGTCCATTTATGATGAACTTGAGGATCCTTACGAACCGATTTCTCCTGATGTTCAGAAGATTACCGGCATCAGCAATGAAGACGTGGCCGGCAAAAAGATTAATGAAGGGGAGGTGTGTGCACTCCTGGCTGACAATCCGCTGATTGTGGCCCACAATGCCTCCTTTGATCGTCCTATGTTTGAAAAGAGATTCGCTCATCTTTCCAGACTGTGCAGTCTTCCGTGGGGCTGTTCACTGAGTGAAATCAGATGGAGTACGCTCGATGACCGCATCTCATCATTAAAGCAGGAAGCCATCGCTTCAGCCACGGGGTTCTTTTATGATGCCCACAGGGCGTCAACCGACTGTCTGGCTCTTCTGTGGCTTCTTAACAATATTCAGGGAGCTCTTACTGCTCTTCTGGCAAGTATTGACAACACAACATATGTCATCAGGGCTCTTCAGGCTCCGTATGACGTTAAAAATCAGCTCAAAAACAACGGGTACAGCTGGTATGACAGTGCCAGAAGCAGGTATCAGTCACAGTGGTGGCGTGCCGCGGACAAATACTGGTACAAGATAGTTCGCAGCCCTGATGAATATCAGAAGGAGATTCAGTTCCTTACCGGACTGTATCATCCGATGATTACACCTCAGAATCAGGGATTCTACAGTATGGCTTACACTGCATTTACCCGATACAAGTAAAATCAGAGTAAGACCGGTACGTTACGGAGGAATGGATATGGCCTATAACTACAATCGATTTCCTTTAGAACTTATCCCGGAAATTATTGCTCATCCCGAAGATTACAGGATTCAGAGCAGGGTTCCCTACGCAAGATTTGCGGATGAACAGGTTCTTCCCGTGATTTTCAGGGAAACTCCGGAACCGGTGCAGTCCCTTGTTTTTCTGGAAATGGTAACCACGGGCGGCAGACGTCAGGACGTGATTCTGGAGCTGGTAATGGTCAAGTGCTCATGCCTTCTGAGTACCGGTGAAATAGTCAGCGTGGACAGAATGTATCGCGGCTTTGAAGCTCCGAGATATCCGATCCCCGCCTATATCACCAGAACCACCGGTATTACAGTTGAAAGCCTCAACGGCATGTCATTTGATTACAGAACGGTTGATTCGATGCTGCGTGACGATCCGATAATTGTTTCCACCAGAGGCAGGACGGCCAGAGAGTTTTTTGAAAGAAGATTTTCTTCATTTTCCGGATATCGATGGGTCGATTCGGTTCATGACATCAGGTGGGAGAATCTGAATGACAGACTCATTTCAGGGGCAACTCTGCAGATGAACTGCGAGCGTCTGGGATTTTTCTTCAGGTACAACAGTATTCGAGAAGCCGTGTTTTCCAATCTGTGGCTTTTCAGCTACATAAAAGGGGCCATTGCGGAACTGATTGCCGCATCCTCTCATGTCGAGTACATGGTGTGGGCCTTTACCGCGAGATTCGAGGTGAAGGAGGAACTGAAATTCAACGGTTACCTGTGGAACGGCGAACAGAAATGCTGGTGCAAGAGGGTGTTCACTGAAGAAGAGGTGAAGGAGGAACAGGAATATCTGCGCGGAAAGTGTTCCAGTCCTGAAGCCATAAAAATTGAGGTTCTCGACAGTCGCAAAAAACACGGCTGAAACAATAAGTGATGTCTGCTCTCGGCCAGGATATTATCCGACTATGCCGCCGGTGGTAATCCAAACAAAAATTTGCCGCACATGTTGTAGAGACACAAAAAAAGGAGAGCTGCCGCTCTCCTTTTTTATCAGTGTTTTTTACAGAATGTCATCGTTAAAGATGCTTTACACGGCGACGTACTTCTTCCTGCTTACCGGCATTGAACGGTCTGGTATCAGGAGCGCCGAGATAACCGCATACACGACGGATTACTGATGCCTTGTTAGGGTTGCAGTTGCCACACTTAGGACATACGAAGCCCTTGCTGGTACATTCGAATTCACCCTTGTAGCCGCATTCGTAGCATTCATCAATAGGGGTGTTGGTACCATAGTAAGGAACCTTGTCATATGAGTAGTTCCATACGTCTTCAATAGCTTCAGGATTTCTCTGCAGGTTAGGGAATTCGCCATAGCAGATGAAACCGCCGGATGCCAGTTCAGGATATGGCTGTTCGAAGTCGATCTTTGAATAAGGATCAACCTTCTTTTCCACATCAAGATGGAAGCTGTTGGTATAGTAGCCCTTGTCTGTTACGCCAGGGATAATACCGAATTCCTTGGTATCAAGCTTGCAGAAACGGTTGCACAGGTTTTCTGACGGAGTGCTGTAAAGGCTGAAGCCGTAACCGGTCTGCTGCTTCCAGCGTACGGTAGCATCGTGAAGAGCCTTAACAATCTGAACCCCCTTCTTGCGTAATTCCTCGTCATCAAAGATGTGCTTCTTGTTGCCGTACAGGGCATTGATGGTTTCATGAATGCCGATGTAGCCGAGAGATACGGTGGCACGTCCGTTCTTGAAGATTTCGGATACCTTGTCGTCAGCCTTGAGTCTTACACCGCATGCGCCTTCCATGTAGAGGATTGGGGCAACCTTTGCCTGAACATTGTCCAGACGGTGAATTCTTTCCATGAGGGCCTTGAAGCAGAGTTCAAGTCTCTTGTCCAGAATTCTGTAGAATTCGGCTTCGTCACCGTGAGCTTCGATGGCGATACGGGGAAGGTTGAGACTTACCACACCGAGATTGTTGCGGCCGTCATGTTCTTCTTCGTGAGATTCCTTGTTGATGTACGGACTGAGGAAGCTGCGGCAGCCCATAGGAGCCTTGAATGAACCTGTAACGCGGAGAACCTGTTCGTAGTTGAGGATATCAGGATACATACGCTTTGAAGTACATTCAAGAGCCAGCTGCTTGATATCATAGTTAGGATCATCCTTTTCAAGATTGAGTCCGCGCTTGATGGTGAATACAAGCTTAGGGAATACGGCGGTCTTGTGGTTCTTGCCGAGACCTGCAATTCTGTTCTTGAGAATTGACTGCTGAATAAGTCTTGATTCCCATGAGGTACCGAGACCGAAGCCAAGGGTTACGAACGGAGTCTGACCGTTGGCGGTGTGCAGGGTGTTTACTTCGTATTCCAGAGACTGGAAGGCGTCATAGCATTCCTTTTCGGTTCTGGCACGGGCATAGCTTTCAACATCAGGAATGTTCCATTCTCTGGCAACTGCGAGATGCTTGTTGTAGCTACTGGTTACGTACGGAGCCAGAACTTCGTCGATACGGTTAATGGTGGTACCGCCATAGATATGGCTGGCTACCTGGGCGATAATCTGGGCTGTAACTGCAGTTGCGGTGCAGATTGAACGCGGAGTTTCGATTTCAGCGTTGCCCATCTTGAAGCCGTGGGTAAGCATGCCCTTGATATCAATGAGCATGCAGTTGAACATTGGGAACAGAGGGGAGTAGTCAAGGTCATGGAAATGGATTTCACCTTTTTCATGAGCTATAACCACGTCGCTCGGGAGCATGTGCTGCTTGGCGTAGTGCTTGGCCACGATACCTGCCAGAAGGTCACGCTGTGTAGGAATTACACGGCTGTCCTTGTTAGCGTTTTCATTAAGAATTTCAGGGTTGTTCTGTTCGATAAGACTTTCGATGTCGTGAATGAGGTCACTCTGCTTTTCACGCATACGGTCTCTGTCGTGACGGTACTCGATGTACGCACGGGCGATCTGCTTGAACTTGGAAGCCATCAGCTGATCTTCAACTAACTTCTGAATTTCGCTGATTTCGATTTCACTCTTATCCTTGATAAGTCCGAAAACCTTGGATTCGATATTAGCGGCGAAGTTCAGATCACGAACACCGCAGGCTTCTGCAGCCTTGGAGACTGCATTAACAATACGAATTCCATCGTATGGTACACGATTACCATCGCGCTTAATTACAGTAATTTTAGCTTCCACTTTCATATCTCTCTCTAGTAAATCCGACCTCCAGTAAAAATAAAGACTTTATTTTTTTGAGCACTGCGGCGGATGTTGTTTTTTTACTCTCAATTTTTATTTTTTTTTATGCTTGCTTGGCTACCGGTATTGTTATGCCGGACTGTTGCGCGTGTAAGTTGTTATATTGATTTCTTTTAATCAGATATTCCCGAAGGATGCGTCTTCATAATATTTAATTTATATATTTAACGTCGTTCCCGTAATCAAAATTTCTGCTGCACGCTGCCAGTGACTCATGATTATTTTTCGTCCTGAAAAAAGACGCAGAAAAATCTTTCATCACTCTGCATACTTTGATTATAGCAAGCTTCAAAGGTATGCAATTTTTTCGTTGAGCAATTTAGCAAGTTTTTGAGAGTCACACAACAAAAAAAATTTTTATATTTTTAATTGCATAAAAATTGATTCAGATCAATGTTTTTCTTGTAGGTCTTGCAGAATCGATGTTTACGTTATTTTTGGTTAAAAAGTAACAGTGTAAAAAACACACTTCCTACATATGGTATTAATTTTTTTTAAAAATAAAAGAATACCACTATATATAGTATGTTCAAATTTACAAATACAAAATATAAAAACTATACACATACTAAAAAATTATAAGTTTTTAGCTGATTAAGATATTTGTGAAAACGTTATCTTTAAAAAGGTTTGCATTTAACAGGGATGTGTATATAAAAAACTTATAATTTAATAGAGACGATATATTAGTAACTTTTAGTGCCACTATAATTAGAGATATGTAGTTAAATTAATCAGAAAGCAGTAATCAGATGGCGGAGAATGCGGTTTTATCACATTAAAACAGTAGGAATAACCACTGGGTGTGCAATGGTTTATTTGATTAAATATTGAACAGTCAGGTGTTCTGCTGCGGTCAGGAACTGTTTAAACAGGAGTGCTCACAACAATTGTTGTTGAATTTTCTGAAACATTACCGTGAATGAGCATAACTTTCTCATGAAAAATGTTTCAATATCCTGCCGGCTGCACGGTGGCTGTATGTGAACTGTCTATTTCAGTATCATGGTTACGTTACCGCAATCTCTGCATATAACGTAAAATTTACCGGAAAGAGGTGCGGAAGGCATGGCTCTGTCCCTGGTTTTTCTCAGGAGCTTCTGAAAGAAACCTTCGTTTTCAGGTGGAATACTGCGGGTGATTTCGATATTTCCGGATCCGCATTTAGAACATTTCAAAAATTTTTCAGGGCGATTATCCATAAGCTTTCTCCTCGGAAAAAGTTCCTTTACTGCATTAAACAATAAAGCTGCTGTTTCTGACAATAATTATCTGTGTTACTGAAACAATTATGTTAATTGCGGATGATTACGACTACTCTTCCGTATTATTTGAGATAATCTGGAAGTGAAGAAGCGGCAGTGGAGAATATTCCTGAGTCTGAGATTCTGCATACAGACGTAAAACGGTTCGGAACGACTGATTGTTTTACGTCTGATGACAGCACATGAGTATCGGGCCTCAGGCCTGACATTCAGGAGAAAGCAGTTTGAATCTTTCATTGAAATCATCGGCAATAATGTCGATGACTGTTTCGGGGGCGGAAAGTCCTGCCTCTTCTCTCAGGAAACTGATGCATTCGTAATAATCAAGGTTCCCGGTAAACAGATCGGATTCCGGTCCGTAGCTTATATGCCACAGTTCGTAAGAAAACAGATCGTTGTCATGGCTGTAAGGTCTGAAGAATCCGTATCTGTGCATGTTTTCTCCCAGCCAGTCTCCGACACACTGCTGACAGCCGCAGCTGTAGCATCTGTTTGTCAGATCAAGCTCCTCTCCCCGTGCCAGTGTATCCGGAGTGTACACGTCAAGATCCGTCCCCCAGTGATGTCTTGAAAGTCCGGGTACGGCGCTGAAAAACATAATGGTTCTGATAAGCTCGTTCCTGCTCATGGAGGATATGTCGACAGGGCGCTCGTTGCGATCCAGAACCTTTCTGATTCCAGCGATTTTTTCCTCAAAAATCAGTTTCTGACGTTCGAAGTTTCTGAAGGAGGAGGCTATGCAGAGATTGATGCCGTCTTTCAGAGCATCATTTCTCATTCTGGTAAAGGTTTCGGCGGTAAGGGGAGTGAGACGGAATCTTCCATTTCCGGAAGTCAGTTCTGTCAGGTGTTCTTCTTTAAGACCGTGCAGTATTCTGCTGTCGGAATAATCTATGTCAGACATGATTTGTTGTTAGTCCTGGTGTTTGTTTGATGGGAACCGGAATTTTGGCGGCACTTTCTACCGTCTGTCCGGAATATCTGCAATATACTGAAGTAAAATCCTGACAATTTCAAGATTAAGCCGTGCAAAATATCAGACGACATTCAATATTGCTGAAAATCAGGTTCAGGTTAATGCCGCATATTACGTGACCGTAAGTGCAGGAAGACACATACGTGTAAGGAATTCTTTCTCCGAATCCTGAAAGACAGGAGTAGGCATGTGGCATACGTAATCCTGAACACGCGTTTATTCAGTTATCCGGAAAACCGAAGAGATTACATTATCGTTATGAAGTCTGATACGCCCGTAAGCTCCAGAACTTCCATTACCGGAGGACGAATATTTCTGAGGATCAGCGTATATCCGTTCTTTCTGACGATCTTGTAGATGTTAATGATGATGCGGATTCCTGCAGATGAAATATAAACGAGATCACTGCAGTCAAGTTCCATGTCCCCGGATTCAGGGATTTCCGCCCTGATTTTGTCATACCATTCCGCAGCATTGGTGCTTTCAATTCTTCCTGTTAAATTCATTCTAACTGTTCCGTAAGTTGTAATATAAGTCTATGTAATACATGATAAAGGTCAGATGCAGATGGTGAAGATGTTCTGTCGGTCATTACGACTGTAAGTTACGTTCCTTGCCATCTTTTTTACCATATACACGCCCATGCCTCCTTCCTTTCGTTCATCAAGAGGCTGGCTGAAATCCGGTTCTTCTGCTTCAATCAGAGGGTTGAAAGGTTCTCCGTCATCAGTAAATGAAACGGATATAGTAGGAACGTTATGTTCTACCTCAACTGTGACGTCGATGTATTTCGCATGACTGTGGTTCAGAATGTTGGATACAATCTCATCAGTGCAGACACTGAGTCTAACTATGGTAGTTTCTGAAATACCGAAGTCTTCAACTGAAGTGCTGATGAAATCCAGAATACTTTCTGAGGTAATTTCTTCCGTCTTAAACCTTTTTTTTATTATCATTTTGTACTTCTTTCGCCAAAATACCGTCAGTTCATACGAATTGCCAGAACAGTAAGATCGTCAAACTGCTTGGCAAAGCCCTTGAACTGACTGATGGATTCTTTAAGTGCGCAGCACATATCCTCCATTGCTCTGTCCCGATTTGCAGAGAGAACATTAAGAGTCCTTTCAAATCCGAACTGTTCCTTATCCTCGTTGGAGGATTCAGGTACTCCGTCAGTATACATGAAAAAGATATCGCCTTTAGAGAGCTTTATAACATTTTCAGCATATGTGATATCTTCTATTTCCCCGAGAACAAAACCGGTTTTGTTGTCCATTATTCTGAAGGCTTCTCCGTTCTGGGAAATGAACGGATGATCGTGTCCGGCACTGGCATATTTCAGTTCTCCGGTTTCAAGATCCAGCAGTCCGCAGAATACGGTTACAAACATTTCGGCTCTGTTGTTGCGGCAGAGTTCGTCGTTTGATTTCGTGAGAGCCGGCCCCGGAGACATGCCGTCCATCATGTTCTTCTGAATAATGGTCTTGGATATCATCATGAACAGGGAGGCCGGAATACCCTTGTCTGATACGTCAGCTATAACGAATCCCAGATGATGTTCTCCCACTCTGAAATAATCATAGAAGTCTCCTCCGACTTCGAGAGCGGGATCCATTGAGGCATACAGATCTATTTCCGTCAGCTGAATCGGCTCGGGAAGGGCTCCTTTCTGTATGTCGGCGGCAATTCGCAGCTGAGTGGCCACTCTGGTTCTTTCTTTTGATATGCTGGTAAGTTTAAGAAAGAATTCCTGGAGTTTCTGTGAGAAAGTCCGGAAGGACAGTGCAAGTTCGCCGATTTCCGATTTATAGGAAGTGAACTGACTTACGGTTGACTGTATATGTTCGATTTCGGATTTGATGTCTTCATGCTCACCGAAATTCTTGCCGATGGAGGATAGAATTTCAATGGGACGGGAGATATGACGTTCAATGGAACGGAGTATAAGCAGGGATGGACAAAGACATATGTACAGCGTGGCTCCGCCTATGACGTAGATATGAGCCCACAGTGTTACCGAGTCGTAGATCTGGTATGCTCTGAAGAACAGATAGGCGAAAATCGCAATAACAGTGGATACGATCTCGGATATCATCACGAAAAAAAGGATGAATTTTTCATTAAGGGAAAACAGATAGGCATTGCTCATGTCCGTCGGCTGCAGACTGAGCTTTTTTTTCTGCAGGTGGTAGGAATATCCCACGAAAAACGGAATTCCCAGAACCACGAAGAAGATCATGTGGTTCATCAGGGTGTTATTGAATCCAACCCCGAAAACATTCAGACCGTAGTAGAAATGCAGGGTCAGCCATACCATAAAGGTTACAATAAGACTGAGCAGAACAACGAGCAGAAGATACTGAGTAATTTTATGAATCTTGTCCAGACGGAAAATGTTGTTGCTTCTGCGGCGCAGATATTTCCACAGGAGTGCACCGCCGTAGCCGTAGATTATCTGAAAACAGGCTCCCATGGTCATGATCCTGATGTCCATGCCGCCATAGTAAATATCCGAAAAGATATTGCCAAGGGCTGTACCGAGAACACCGGGAAATCCGTATACCAGAGACAAAATAAAGGGCAGTACGCAGTATGGACGTACTTCCGTGGTTGGAGACAGCCGGAGATAATCAATGAACGGAATGGAGACGGCGAAGTAAAAAAGGCTGCAGGAAAACACAACCGCAATTTTATGTCGCAGGTCTGAAAAGTTTATAGTCATGGTTCATCTTTCAAAAGTGAAAAAACTGTTTTTATTCTGAACGAAATTTTATCACATTGTGGAATGCACGAAAGATGACTGATTTATAAATATGAAAATAAGATGCCAAAATGATGTCAAGGTTGTGAAAAACAGCAATAAATTTAACATGCGAGCGGCAGTATTTTTCATCCGTCGCCGGAAATACCTGAAGAACAGCCTGTCTTCAGGCAGTTTGCAGCCTGTTCTGAAAATATGGAATTATGAACGGAAAAAACATCATGATTTTCTTATATTGCAAATCTTGCCGGAATATCAGAAAATGCACACAGCAAAAATAATATAAAGCAGAAACACATAGCATTAAAAAAGCTGCAGTCTCATTTTATTCCGAGAAATCAGTGACTGCAGATAATGAGGAAAACATAAATGCATGACTACAGAAACATCAGCCTGTCTGAAAGGAAGGCGGGTGAGTTCAGCGGAGCTGTATCCTTTCTGAAAAAGGCACTGGCGGTTTCGCTGGCAGGATTTGTTCTGATGAATCCTGTACAGGCCCGTGAAGAAGCCCGGGACACTGCCGCAGAAAACAAAAAGCCTGCCAAAGAGTCCCTGGCTAATTTCAGCCGCGGAAGCTTTATTCCAAATAACTTCAAAAAGGAACAGAAGATTCTGGTGAAAAAAATACCGGATCTGCAGAATAATCCGAGAAGCAGGGAATTTCAGAAAAGTGAAATCATCCGTCTGATGAATCTCAGTCGTGATGTATGTGACAGGTACAAGGAAAGCGATCCGGAAAGCATCATCTGTCATAATCCGAAGCTTATGTATCTTGAAGAGGAGTATCTTAAGTATCTGGGTCTTCAGTATGACGAACACGGATGCGTTTTCGGCTGTGCTCTTCACCGCGGCCGTCTGAATACCTGCGTGAAAAACAGATTCAGTTCCAGCTGTGCGGAAAACTATTTTGAGCTCATGATTGCCGAGGAGCGTATAGATCAGGGAACTGAAGAGCATCAGGAGATGCTCCTTGACTGTGTTCCCGGCCGAAAAGCCGCTGAGAATGAAAATGCCGACAGTGAGGGCAGACATCAGCTGGTTATTCTAAAAATGTATTCCACTCAGCTTCCGGTCGGACATTTCAGTATAAAGGGTGAGGATTACAGTGTTTACGGTTTCCCTCAGCACAAAGGGGAATATCTTCGTGACATCAGCAGTATCTGCTATGACTGTGACTACAGCACCCAGCTAAAATTCGTGGATTCCGGCGGGGTTGAGATCGAGTTAAGAAATCAGCAGGGCAGTTCCTATATGAACTGCGAAATCCATTAAAAGGCAGTTTTAGCAGTCAGTAAAAAGGTGCGTCATGTCAGGATGACGCGCCTTTTTTTACAGAAAGAAACAACCGGTTTTTCAGAATAGGCCTGAAAATGAAGACAAAGAAAGACCGAACCTTCGGGTTCGGTCTTTCTGTCTGAATGAATTTTCACACCGGAGTACGAAACTGCATTCGGTATCAGCGGAATAGTAATGTCGTGAACCGATACCGCCGCAGAATCGTGTGTGGTTATTTCTTTTCGGTAACCTTTGCGCCGTTGTCAGTTCCGACAATCAGTACGTCAGCACCTCTTCTGCCGAAGATACCGACGGTTACAACGCCGGCGATGGCATTGATGGTCTGTTCAAGTTTCTTCGGTTCAGTGATTTTAAGATCATGTACGTCAAGAATGTGATTGCCGTTGTCGGTCACGCAGCCTTCTCTGTAAACAGGACGTCCGCCGAGTGCGGTAAGCTCTCTGGCCACGTATTCTCTTGCCATAGGAATAACTTCAACAGGAAGAGGGAATTTGCCGAGAACATCCACTACCTTGGTATCATCTACGATGCAGATGAACTTTCTGGCAACCGCGGCAACAATCTTTTCACGGGTAAGAGCTGCACCGCCGCCCTTGATCATGTCCATTTCAGGATTGATTTCATCGGCACCGTCAACATAGATGTCGAATGAATCAACGTCATTGAGATCGAAAACCTTGATACCCATGGCTTCAAGTCTCTTGGTTGAAGCTACTGAGCTGGATACGGCACCCTTGATCTTGTCCTTTATAGGTTCAAGTCTGTCAATAAAGTAGTTAACTGTTGAACCGGTACCTACGCCTAAAACGGCATTTTCCTTAACGTATTTAACAGCTTCTTCCGCCGCACAAATTTTCTTCTGGTTCTGATCCATTTTCTGAAATCCACTGATGAGTTCTAAAGATAAGTGAATTATACAACTTAATCAGATTATATCAAGAGTGTGATGTATATAACAAAATTATTTTAATGACGGTGTCTGAAAACAGCCTGTAAAAGAAATGAAATTCAGAGATACATGAAGAATATAAATGAGTAAAGACTCTTTAATGACAGATAAGGATGCCCGGTCCGGGCATCCTTATACCTTATTTTCAGTTTTCTGTTTAAAGACTGATACGAAACCTTAGTCGTGTTTGAAAACCATGTCTCTGGTAGGAGTAATGATTTCCGGAAGCGGAACGTCCCAGGTATCGGTAGGGAGGTTTTCAACTTCCTGAATGTCCAGAGCCAGACCGATAGGATACGGACCGGTTTTGCCCTGATGATAGAACTGCAGGGTGCGGTCATAGTAGCCTCCGCCCATACCAAGACGGTTACCCTGATTGTCAAAGGCAACAAGCGGGGTGAAGATGATGTCGATATGATTAAGCGGAACCACGTTCTGAACATTGAGTTCAGGTTCAGGAATGTTATAACGGTTAGGGTTCATGACGGTGGTCTTGTCGTACTTCAGGAACAGAAGCTGACCCTTTGAAAACGGATGAATAACCGGAAGGGCTACCTTCTTGCCCTTGGCCAGACACCATTCAATAACACCATGGGTATCGATTTCTCCGTCCACGCTGATATACAGAGCAACGCTTTCGGCTTTTTTGATTCTTTCGTTTCTGGCGAACTGATCGATGAGCTGAGATGAGTAATGAGCATGCAGCTCAGGAGAAATTGATTTTCTTAGTTCTCTTATCTTCTGACGTAGTAAAGGACGAGATGTAAACATAGCTATGGAATCCCGTATAAAATATAATCAAAGTTAAAAATTATAATGATTATTATAGACCATAAAAAAGTCCCCGGAATGTGTGTCGATTCGAAACCAAGAACCCGCAAGTTCAGGGCGAGAAAAGTGTTCTACAGTTAGGCTTCTCAACTTAATGAGCCTGCACACCGTGCAGAAGTAATTCCTCTAATCTAGTATCATCGGCTCAGGACCAAAAGCAACATCCACACCCCGAGGTATTCTGCGATTAAGACGAACTGTCAATCATGCCTTGTACAAGGTTTTCCAGCTCATCCAACCTTAATTTAACTATATCCACAAAAGATGACATTTTCAATTCCTGATTTATTAAATCGTGATAAATGTCCAATGCAGCCAGAATTGCAAGTTTCTCGTTTGAGAACTTCGGAGCCAGAGCTTTTAGTGTGTCTAATTTTTCTATCAGACGTTTTTCGGCTTCCTTCATGCTCTCGGCTTTTTCAGCCGGACACGTGATGTGAAAACTGTTGCCCAGTACTGCCACGTCAACTGTAGTCTGAGGCTTGTTTTCAGCATCGGGACTTTCTGTCCGCTCTTTTGTTTCCATACGGTTTTTCCTAAAAACAGATTTATTCTTTCACATTGAGACGGCAGGTTCAAGACAAAACTGTCCTATGCCGTTCTGTTTGTTCGTTAATGATACAGTCAGATGATATTTTAATCTATATTTGCGCGGTAATGATGTTTTTCATGACGTAAAACGAAAAAAATTTGTCAGCACGGACGGCGGTGGTCCGGGGGAATGATGATTAGAAAGCTGCGGAAACGGCTAAACCTGAATCAGAGCCATCTTCTTGTTTTTGAACAGTATTCTGCAAAAAGTTTCTTGAAGATTAGTCCGTTCATTTTTTCCTCTCCGTCAATCACGTGACTGAGAAAATGAATCAGCAGAGGCAGAGTGATAAGCAGAAGCAGAGGGCCCATGGTAATGCCTATGCCGAGAAGACCGAAGATCAGCGACAGGTACATTGGATTTCTGCTGAGGCCGTATATGCCGTGAGTAAAAAGAGCCACGGTGTTCGGAGTCCATGGCAGCGGACTGATGCCTTCACGGTGAAATTTTAGAATGGAAAGAAAACCCAGAAGTCCTCCGGACGTCAGAAACAGCAGGCTCGGGATTGTCCACGGAAAAGGAGCGATCATGCCGCATACAAGTCCGAGATAAAGGTGCGGAACAACCAGAATACCGAATATTACGGGAGGCGGAAGTTTTTTAATCCTGGCAGCGGCGTGGCTGACTGTTTCTTCTGCAATGACATGAAAGGACGGCAAATTCATTCTGACCTCGGATTTCCTGTAAGCAGGCTGTGCCTGATGTAAAGTCTGTAGATTATAGCCTAAAAATCAGGAACGTACCGTTTTTTTGATAAACGGTCTGAATAATCTTCCGGACCGTACATTCCGTGGCCGGATAAATCCCGGACAGTGCCTCAAAAAGTATTCACCGGTAATGAAAACATGATAATTCCTTTCGAAAAAATCGTTCCGGCATTTTTTTAATGTCCGCAGTAAACACATTCAGAAGAGGAAAAGACCATGGCAGAGGCTTCAGCCTTTTTATCACTGAATTCAATTGCTTTATACATCCCGGCCTGTCCGGCTGCCTTCTTTTTTCAGTGTTTCAGGCTTTGCTTCAGTCGTGTCTTTTCCAGTCGTGTACTTCAGTCCGGTTATACTGGCAGACAGCGGACTTTCTTATGAATTACATGAATTTGTTTTCTTTTGGTTCATGTTCAAATTGTTATTTGAGGTGCAAATAACATATAATACGCAATAGGCGGAAAAAGGAGGGGATAACTGCCCCCGTTTTTAAACGTCTGAGCGGACTGAAAAGCAGTGTCAGAAGGTGGCTGGCACAGGCGGATTACCCCTGAGGTTCCATTGTGCTGCATGTCTGAGTAAAATTTCTGACGGCCGCAGATTTTTTTGACTGTCTACTTACAGAATTGTATTTGGTCAAATTGTCGTGAGACAGGTTGTTTTTGCCGTGAGGCAAAATACGTCGCAAAAAAGGGTTTAAATAGGTTTTTATGAGCGAAAAATTACATAAAGTTTTAGCTGCCATAGGCATTGGTTCACGTCGCAGCATGGAAGAATATATCTCCGCCGGCAGAGTAAGTGTTGACGGAAAAATCGCGAAGCTTGGCGATCGCGTGGAAGGTACCGAAGTAATTCGAGTTGATGGTCAGATTATTCATACATCAAGTTCACCAAAGACAATCTGTCGTGTACTGATGTACAACAAGCCTGAGGGACAGATGTGTACCCGTTCGGATCCTGAAGGCCGTCCTACCGTGTTTGACAGACTGCCGGTTGTAAGCAACGGCAGATGGCTGTATATAGGTCGTCTTGATATCAATACTTCAGGTCTCCTGCTGTTCACCACCGACGGTGAACTGGCAAACCGCCTGATGCATCCGAGTCATGCCATCGAAAGAGTTTATGCCGTACGTGTGTTCGGCGGTGTTACCGCTGATCAGATCCGTCAGCTTCAGACGGGTGTGGAACTCGAGGACGGTCCGGCTCATTTCGACAGCGTAGAATACGTTGGCGGCGAAGGCATAAATCAGTGGTACAACGTGGTTCTCAAGGAAGGCCGCAAGCGTGAAGTGCGTCGTCTGTGGGAAGCTCTCGGTTTTAAGGTAAGCCGACTCAAGAGAATCCGCTATGCCAACGTGGAACTTGACAGACTGCCTGTAGGCGGCTGGCGTGAGCTCAATCTTGCGGAGGTTAATGCTCTGCGAGAGGTTGCCGGTATGAAGCCTGAAACAGAAACCGTGGTTGAAGAAAAGGAACTTACCGTAAGACAGGCTTTCGTGAAGAACCGTCAGGTTCGCCGTGCGGTTCAGAATTTCAATAACCAGAACAGACAGCAGAAGCGCGGTTCAGCCGGGGCTTCCGCAGGCGGTTCTCATCAGAAGAAGTCTTCATTCCCTCGTGACGGAGGCAGAAGCGCTTCAGGAGATACTTTTGAAAGCAGACTGTACAGGGTCGCTTCCGAAAACAGATCCGCCAAATCATCTTCAGGCAGAAGCCGCAGTCTTTCCGACAACAAGTACGCTCCGTTCAATGATGAAAAGAAGAGCGGCAGGGATCACGGCGCTCATTCCGGAAAGGGACGTGATTTTTCAAAAACAGGTGAACGCGGATTCGGCAGGGAACGGTTCAGTCGTGACAGAAACTTCGGAAAAAGCGGAGTACGTCATGAACAGTCCGGCAGAAGACACGGTTCCCGTCATGAAGACTGATATCTGAAACGGAAGTTTACCGGCAGTGCGGATTCGGAACAGAGGATCCCCGGACTGCCGGAATGTTTTTTCAGTGAGTCGCTCTGAACAATATTGAATTATATAAATAAGGACTGATTGCTATGTTTGACATGGTGTGGATTTATGAACCTTCCGCATGGGTTGGATTATTTACACTTGTTGTTTTGGAAATTGTTCTTGGTATTGATAATCTTCTGTTTATAGCCATACTGGCTTCCAAGCTGCCGGCCAGACTTCAGGACAAGGCCAGATACATAGGTCTGGGACTTGCTCTTCTTACCAGACTCGGATTAATTACTGCGATTTCATGGGTGGTCAGCCTCAAGGATCCGGTGATTTCAATGTTCGGCCTGGGACTGTCCATAAGAGATATAATTCTGATTGTCGGCGGCATGTTCCTGCTGTTCAAGTCCACCAGCGAACTGCATGAAAAACTGGAAGGCAAGGATTCCACTGCGTCAGCTGATTCAGACAAGGCAGTGGCCAAGGCATTCTGGATGGTGGTGCTGCAGATAGTTGTTCTCGATGCCATTTTCTCATTGGATTCCGTAATCACGGCAGTAGGTATGTGTGAACACGTGTTCATTATGATGTTTGCCGTGATTATCGCCATGGCCGTAATGGTTTCCTTAAGCAAGTTCCTGACAGTGTTTGTAAGCAGTCATCCTACTCTGGTGATTCTCTGTCTGAGCTTCCTGCTGATGATAGGTTTCAGCCTGATGGCCGACGGTCTGCACATCCATGTTCCAAAGGGATATCTGTATACCGCCATCGGTTTCTCAATCCTTATTGAAATATTCAACCAGATTGCCCGCAAGAACAATCTCAAGCTTGACAAGAACATCCGCAACAACAGCCGTGAACTGGCTGCAAGTCTGGTGCTGAGAATCCTGGGCGCAAAGAGCGACAATCAGCTTCAGAACATCAAGGAATCCATTGTGTCTCCGCCGGTTGACAACGTGTTCGCCAGAGAGGAAAAGGATCTCGTATCCCGTGTGCTGGGACTTGATTCACAGCCTATTAGGGCAATCATGACTTCCAGAAGGGATATTGTCATGGTTGATATAGGAGAACCTTATAAGGAAGTGCTTGGCAACATGGTGAATAACAGCTATTCACACATTGTGGTATACATCGGAGACAACAAGGATAATCCGCTGGGCTTCATCAATAAGACCGAACTTCTCGAAAAGCTGATTAAGGGGCATGGAGAGGTAGTACTGAAGAATCTGGTCCGCAAGCCTCTGTACATTCCTGAAACCGTGAGCGTTCTTACCTGTATTGAGGAAATGAAGAGGGCAAAGAATTACAACACCTTTGTAGTTGATGAGTTCGGTAATTTCGAAGGCATTGTTGCCCTGAGGGACATCATGGAGGAAATTGCCGGTGAGCTTCCTGAAAAGTCTGAAATTCAGGACTGCGTAAAAAACAAGGACGGATCCTTTGATGTTCAGGGTGATCTGGCTCTGACCGAACTTGAACGTCAGACCGGTATCTACATACCGGCCGGATCACATTACCACTCCGTGGCGGGATTCATCATGGAAACACTGCAGATTCTTCCGGATGTCGGAGCACAGGTCAGAATCGACGGCTGTGTGCTGACGGTCAGGGAAGTGAAGGACCATACCATTGAACTGGTCAATCTCAAGATTACGGAGCCTGATGAGAAAAAATAGGCAGCATACCGGAGTTCTTTCCGAAAGGAGAGGCCGGAATGTTAACAGTAAACAGATAACATAAAGCCTGTTTACCTTTTTGGTGACTATTAATGAGATGTGTTCCAAATTTTATTAAACACTGTCCGTAAAAGGTAAACTTAATTGAGAGTTTGTCGTCTAAAACAGTATAATCGAATTTATATACGAAAATGACGATAATAATAAGCCGGTGTGCTGAACAGCATCAGCAGAACCGGTGTTTCATAAATTACGTGGGGATTTAATGTATAGTAATAAGAAGCCGGAAAATCCAAAGGTAAAACCGGTTCCGGATATCAGAAAAATCATCCGGGACAAGATTTCACAGATCAGGGAACATGAACTGATTCTTTTTGCCCTTTGTGTAGTCGGCATAATCTTCTCATTCCTTAATCCGTTATGGTACAGTCATGCACCGGGATTCGATGCCTCCGTATATGCACTGTTCGGTAAAATGTGGGCACACGGAGAGATCCCTTATCAGGACATGATAGATGTCAAGGGACCGGGGATATATCTTATTAATATGATAGGTTACCGCATCGGCGGTTATCCGGGAATTGCCTTTATCGAAACACTGTTCCTGGTGTTCGGTATAGTCAGCGTTGACCTTGCCCTGCGTCTGTTCAAGTTCAGTCCTCTTTCACGCTTCTGCTCCATTGTCATGGTCATATCACTTCTGGGGCTGCGTTACTATTACGGCGACATGGTTGAGGATTATGCGGTTTATCTGGCCATGATTGCCAGCTATCCGTTTGCGCTGCTGTTCAGTCTCCGCCGTTTCAACTGGACAATAGGTCTGATTCCGGCATTCGCATTTGCCTTCACCACGTCGATTCATTTCAACAACGGGGCTTATTTTATAGCATGGTATGCCATGCTGTTCCTGTTCTACTGTTCAAACGGAAGTCTTCTTAATGCCGTAAAGCTGGCTCTTTCGGTAGTTGAGGCCATGCTGACGGTATTCGGCGGATATTTCCTGTATTTCTACAGTGAAGGTGGAATGGAACTGGTCAACAATGTTGTGTTCTACAGCATTGTCATTCATTTCAATGAACAGGCATACAATCTGAACATACCAGATCTTTCTGCCGGATTTGTGGGCTTCGTCAGAACCGGTCTGTGGATTATTCTGGCTGGATTCGTATGGCTGATGTTCAGTAAGGATAACCTGCTTTTTGTCAGCAAGGAAGGAAACGATCGCAGATGGTTCTTCCTCTATCTGGGATTCGGTATTATAGCCACCATCGTGGCCAACAGCCTTACCGGTCATATATATGATCACTATGACCAGCTCTATCTGCCGTTCATGTTTATTCCTCTGGCTTTCCTGATGCACAGATACCTGCACGTGAAGCAGGATATTCATATCAGCTTCCTGACCATTCTGTTCCTGCTGGTCTTCCTGGTTTCAGAACATGCAATCTGGGAATGGAACAGACTCGAGTGGGAAGAACCTGCCGTTTATATCCATGCGGGAATCAATGCCGGCATCGCACTGTTTGTATGTCTGTCAATTTTCATACTCAGACGCTGGCTGGGATTCTACAGACATAATCATACCGTGTTCCTGGTTCTCAGTATTTTCATTTCGTTTATCATAAGCATGTATGCACTGACAATCGGTCATACCATTGGTGTACCGTGGGATGAAAGTACAGCGAAAAAAGTTAAGATTGTTAATGAAAACACCGAAATCAATGACAAGATCTGGGTGGAAGGGAATATGTATCAGTACTATATCTGGGCTGACAGAACCACCGCCTCTCCTTATCTTATCACCACTCAGCTGATGGCTCCTTATGATTTCAAGACCAAGGTTTTAAACAGTCTTAACTACTTCAAGCCAAAGTTTATCATTGTTCGTGAAAAGTCCGTTGATGATTTCAGGGCTGCCGAAAAGAAGAATCAGACTGACAGATTCTCCGCTCAGGAACAGGCTTTTGCCCGTTTCCTCAGAACAAATTATGAAGAGGTGGTAAAGGGGCTGTATAAGTACAGAAAAGCTCCTGAGGTGGTCATCCCTCATGACGATGAAGGAGACCTTCACCCGGTTGAATTGTCAGACAAATCAGAATCTGTCGCCGAAAACGGAAATTCCGAGAAGAAATCAGAAGCGGGAATGATTAAAGCGGATACTGACAAGAGGTCTGAAGCTAAGACTGAAACCCCGGCACCTGAGCTGAAAGCCGCTGAAACCCCGGCACCTGAGCTGAAAGCCGCTGAAACCCCGGCACCTGAGCTGAAAGCCG